>DASTAF010000183.1:0-4655 GCA_035713005.1 Acetobacteraceae bacterium | reverse complement strand
TGCCCTCGCCGGACTCGATGGCGACGAGCTGACGGTGATGCTGCCCACCCGGTTCCTGCGCGACTGGGTGAACAAGGAATATGGCACGCTGCTGACCAGCCTGTGGCAGGCGGAGAATCCCGCAGTGAGGCGGGTCGATATCCGCACCCGGCCGGCCGGCAGCGCCGCGCCCGATCTCGCGGAGCGCCCCGCTCCGGCAAGGCCCCAGCCGGCAGCGCGGCCCGCGCCGGAGGAGCGGGTGGCCGAAGCCTCCGCGCCGCTCGATCCGCGCTTCACCTTTGAGACCTTCGTTGTCGGCAAGCCGAACGAGTTCGCCTATGCCTGCGCCCGCAGGGTTTCCGAGGGCGCGGCGGTGCCCGGCTTCAACCCGCTCTTCCTCTATGGCGGAGTCGGCCTCGGCAAGACTCATCTGATGCATGCCATCGCCTGGGAATTGTCCCAGCATTCGGAACAGCAGGGGCAGCAGCCGGGGCATGTCGCGGTCGCCTACATGTCGGCCGAAAAATTCATGTACCGGTTCATCAACGCGCTGCGGCGCCAGTCCACGCTGGAGTTCAAGAACGAGCTGCGCAGCGTCGATGTGCTGATGATCGACGACCTACAGTTCCTCATCGGCAAGGACGGCACGCAGGAGGAATTCTTCCACACCTTCAACGCGCTGGTCGATTCGGGCAAGCAGATCGTCGTCTCCGCCGACAAATCCCCCTCCGATCTTTCGGGCATCGAGGACCGGCTGCGCACCCGGCTCGGCTGCGGCATGGTAGCGGATGTCCATGCCACCACCTATGAACTGAGGCTGGCCATCCTGGAGGCGAAGGCGGCGCGCGCCAGCGTCACCGTGCCGGGAAAGGTCATGGAATTCCTGGCGCAGAAGATCACCTCCAACGTGCGCGAGCTCGAGGGCGCGCTGAACCGGCTGGTGGCCCATGCGCATCTGTTCTCCCGCCCGATCACGCTGGAGACGGCGCATGAAGTGCTGCACGACGTGCTGCGCGCCTATGATCGCCGGGTGACCATCGAGGAAATCCAGAAGCGGGTTTCCGAGCATTACAATATCAGGGTGAGCGAGATGTCCTCGGTGCGGCGGGCGCGCAACATCGCCCGGCCCCGCCAGGTGGCGATGTATCTCGCCAAGCAGCTCACCAGCCGCAGCTTGCCGGAAATCGGCCGCAAATTCGGCAATCGCGACCACACCACGGTGATGCACGCGGTCTCGCGCGTGACGGAGCTGATCGAGCAGGATACCGGCTTCGCGGAGGACGTGGAGCTGCTACGCCGGATGCTGATGGTCTGATCCGCCCTTTCAGGCTGGACGATAAGCCAGGGCCGCCGGTTCCGGCTCCGCGGCAGGAGCGGGCGCCCAGTCGAGGCTGCCGATCGCGCTGCATTGCCGGCACAGCGGCTGCCAGTCCTGATGGAGCGTGCCGCATTCCCGGCAGCGCCAGCCATGGCCGGGCGGCGCCGCAACCGCGTCGCGCAAGGCCGCCTGTGCCTGCGCCGGATCGCCATCCTCCGAACTTTCATATTCGACCCTGAGCCGGGCCAGCCTTGCCGGGTCGAGGCCGCGAGCCGCCGCAGCTTCGATATGCCGCTTGGCCTCGCCGGGAAGCCGGGCGGCGATGGCGGTGCGGGCGAGCAGAACCTCGCTTTCCGGGCTGCCCGGATTGGCGGCGGCGAGGTCCTGCGCCGCCCGCGCGCGCTCCAGCGGGCCGGTGAAGGGGACGAGGAAAGATTCGGCGATCAGCGGATGCGGCGCGGCGCGCCAGCCCTGGATCAGGCTCCTGCGGGCGGCGCGGGTGCGGCCAGCGGCACGATAGGCATCGGCGAGGGCGGCATGGGCGGGAGCCAGATCCGGCGCCCGCTTCACCGCCTCGCGCGCCCAGTCGATGGCGAGGCGGCGGTCCGTCGCGGTGCGGGACGCCATGATGGCGAGCGCCGCGCGGGCACGGGGCTCGGTAGTAAGCCGGGCGGCGTCGGCATACTTGCCCTCGCGGGCGGCGATCAGCACGCGCTGGGAGCGCAGCCAGGCGGAGCCGGGGTAGGCATGGGCAGCCTCGCGCGCCTGAAGCTGCGCGGCCTCGGCCGCTCCGTTCCGCCCGTTGTGATGCAACAGGCCGCGCCAGCCGAGGAATCCCGCATGCGGATGCCGGGCGAGGGCGGCGAAATGCTGGTCCGCCTCCTCGTGCCGGCCATTGAGCCGGGCCGCCTCTCCGGCGACATAGAGGGCGAGCGGAGCATCGCCGGTCTGGCGGCGCGCCAGCCGGGCATGGGCATCCGCCCCGGCGGCATCCCCTGCCGCGATGCTGGACAGCGCCCGCAGCACCGCCTCGTTGCCCCGGTTGCGGCGCGCTTCCGCCCGGCGGGTGGAAATACGGGCAGGCATCCGCAGCAGGCGATAGATTATGCTCAAGGCGAGCATAATGGCGATCACCACCAAAACCAGGATCAGGATCGCGACCGGAACAGAGGCGCTGACGGTGTAGCGGCCGAAGGCGAGCACCACCTCGCCGGGGAATTCGGAGACGAACCAGACGATGGCCAGCAGGATGGCGGCGAGGATGATGAAACGCAGCGCGCGCAGCATTATCGCGGCTCCGCCATGGAGATCAGTACCTTGCGCGCCGCGAGCAGCGCCTTCGCCTGACCGATCCAGCCCTGCATCGCGGCCTTCGCTGGAGGCGGCAGGCCATCGAGCGCGGCAACGGCCCCCTGCAGATCCCCGGCATCAAGCGCCTGCCGGGCGGCGGCGAGGTCTGCCTCGGCGCGGCTGCCGACCAGGACCTTGTCGCCGCGCCGGATGGTGACGAGGCTAGCGGCCCGCATCCTCACCCGCTGCCAGAAGCCGCCGCTCGCGGGCACATCGCCGCCGGCAAGCTCCGCCTTGCGGGCGTCAGCCGGGAAGGCGAGGCGCAAGCCTGACTCCGTGGGCGGCTTGGCGCTCGCGAAGCGCGCCAGGGCGGGAGGGGCATCGGGAATGGCGCCGAGCGGCTGGCCAGTCTGGAGCGCCAGGATGGCGGCCGCGATCCGGTCCATGCGCTGCGCCCGCGCGGCCAGCCTCGGCACATCCCCCAGACCCGACTGCATATCCTTCAGGCTTGATTGCACCCCGGCCAGCGCCGTGTGATCGACCGCGACGGTGGCCGCCAGCGAGGTCACGTTCTGCTGCAGGCCATTGATCTCCGCCGCGGCGGACGCGGAAAGCTTCGCCTGAACGGGCGGCGTGGGGACGGCCTGTTTCGCCGCGATCCGGGCCGTCTGCGCCTTCAGCGCGCCGATCTGCCCATCCATCGCGCCGATCCGCGCCTTCAGCGCCGCGATCTCGGAGCTCATGGCGGCGCGCTGGCGGGCGATATAGACCCCGCCGCCGATGCCGAGCAGCAGGATGAGGAGGATCAATCCCAGCAGGACACTGGAGGCCGGCCAGCCGCGCCGCACCGGTTCCGAGGCGACAGGCTCGGCGGGCGGGTTTTCGGAAAGGATGACATGGTCCGGCTTCGGCGATTCGGAGGGGGTGATGGTTTCGCTCATGGCAGCATCGCTAGCATGTGAAGCTGATCCGGCGCTATGGCCGTGCGGATTTCATGAAAAGGCAGCGCGCGCAGCGATTCCGCCACCGGCGGACTGATGACGATGGCGATGACATTACGCAGGGCGGGCTCCATGGCGTTCCGCCGGATCAGCGTTGTAAAGGATTCAGCACTCGCCCTGGAGAAGAACAGCGCCCGGTCGATGAGGCCGGCATCCAGGGCTTTCCGGGCGGCGTCGCTCAGCCCCGAGGCGGGGCGGGCGGCATAGACCACCCGCCGATGCACCCGGAACCGGCGGTCCCGCAGGGTTCGCGCGAGCTGCAGGCCCTGTCCGGCGCCGCAGGGAATCAGCAGGGCGCCATCCTCCGGGCGGAAGCGCGCCATCGCCAGGGCGGCGAGCTCCTCCGCCGTGCCGCTCGCACTGGCGACCTGGCCGAAGCCGAGGGAGCGGGCGCGTTCAGCGGTGGCATCCCCCACCGCCAGCAGGGGGCGGCCGCGGTAATCAGGCGGCAGATGCGGCAGGGCCTGGGCGCTCGCCACCAGCACGGCGGCGCAGCGCCCGGGGGGCGGCAGTCTGGCGGGGGAAGGGCCGATCACCAGGCAGGGCGAGAGGACGGGATGGTGGCCCAGAGCAGCGAGGGCGGCGGCGGTGGCGGCGGCGCCCGGCTCCGGCCGGGTCACCAGCACCTTCAGTTCGCTAGTCAAAGATGTCGCCGGGGCAGTCGCGCCGGAGCGAGGCGCCGAGCTCCGCGCCCAGCCGTGCGGCATCGGCGGCGGCGGCCACCTCGCTGCGCTTCAGCAGGAAGCTGCCATCGCCCCGCGCGACCAGCCCGGTGAGATGCAGCGCGCCATCCGGCAGGAGCCGGGCATGGCCGCCGATGGGCGTGCGGCAAGAGCCGTCCAGCGCCGCCAGCAGCGCCCGCTCGGCGGTGGAGACGGCCTTGGCTTCGGGGTCCTCGATGGCGGCAAGGAGTTCCGCCAGCCGGGCATCCGCCTCCCGCACCGTGATGCCGACGATGCCCTGCCCGGCGGCGGGCACCATCGCCTCGGGATCGAGCACCGCGCTGGCCTGCTCCTCCAGGCCAAGGCGGCGCAGCCCGGCCAGGGCCAGCATGGTCGCGTCCACCA
>DASTAF010000182.1:0-5822 GCA_035713005.1 Acetobacteraceae bacterium | reverse complement strand
TGCGGAACATCGCCGTCTCTCCTGATCTGGAACGCGCGGCCCCGGCGGGCCGCTCTTCCCGTTAAGCAACATGGCGCGCATCGCCGCCTCATCCAGGCCGCCCGCCGCCGTCAGCCGGGTGATGGAGGCCGCCTGCAGCAGTCCGCCATCGAACCAGGCACCGTCGCGCCCGCGTGCGGCGCGGATGAAGGGGCCCAGCCAGGAGGCCCTGCCGATCAGATCGATCAGGGCGAGCAGCCGCAGGCAGACCGAGACGCCATGGGGGGTGGAAAGATCGGCGGTACGGTCGATGGCGGCGGCCCAGCTTCGGGCGTCGCGGTCGTTCAGGGCGAGGCTCGCGCCCTCGGCGAAGCGAAAGCCCCGGCGCGGGCCGTCGAACCCGGCACGGGCGGCATCGGTCGCCGCCTCCCAGGCCTGCTCCAGGTCGCGCTTCTGAACCCGGGGCAGGGCTTGCGGCGCCATCGGAATCAGATGCAGTTCGGTGCCGTCATCGGCCACGGCGCGGGAAAATCCGGTATCCATGGAAGTCAGATGGCGATCCGCACGCCGAGTTCCACGACCCGGTCGCTGGGAATCCGGAAGAACTCGGTCGAGGATACCGCGTTGCGGACCATGAACAGGAACAGCCAGCGGCGGATGAAGCGCAGCTTCGGCACCATGGCCGGCACAATCGTCTCCCGCCCCAGGAAATAGCTGGTCTGCATCGGGTTGAACGGGATGCCCTGCGCCTTCAGCCCTTCCAGGGCGCGGGGGATGTTCGGGCTGTCCATGAAGCCGAAGGACACGATCACCCGGTAGATGCCCTTGGTGAGTTCCTCCACCCGGGCGCGATCCTCGACGGCGGCCACCGGAATATCCAGGTTCCGCACGGTGACGAAGAACACCGTGTCGTGCAGCACCTTGTTGTGCTTCAGGTTATGGAGCAGCGCCGAGGGCGTGTATTCGGGGTTCCGGGTCAGGAAGACGGCGATGCCCGGCACCCGGATGATGCGCGATTGCGGCAGCCGGCCCAGGAAGGAGGCCAGGGGCAGGCTGTCCTGCTGCCAGCGGGCGAAGAGCAGGGCGCGGCCGCGCTGCCAGGTGGTCATGATCAGCACGATGGTGCCGCCGATCAGCAGCGGCACCCAGCCTCCCGCCACCACCTTCAGCACGTTGGAGCTGAAGAATGTCAGATCGACGAGGCCGAAGGCGCCGAAAACCGCCGCCGCCTGCCAGCGGGGCCAGTGGAACTGGCGGCGGAACACCACCATGGCCAATGCGTTCGTGCACAGGAACGTGCCGGTCACCGCGATTCCATAGGCCGAGGCCAGGGCGTTGCTCGACCGGAAGCCGAGCACCAGCACCAGCACGCCGACCGCGAGTGCCGTGTTCATCTGCGGCACGTAGATCTGCCCCTCCTCCGACTCGCTCGTATGGGTCACCACCAGGCGCGGCAGCAGGCCGAGCTGCATGCACTGCCTGGCCATGGAGAAGGCGCCGGAGATCACCGACTGGCTGGCGATGATCGTGGCCAGGGTTGCGAGGATCACCAGCGGAATCTCAAGCCCGTGCGGGGCGAGGAAGAAGAACGGGTTGCTGGCCGATTTCGGGTTGCGGATGACCGTTGCGCCCTGCCCGAAGTAATTGAGCAGCAGGCAGGGCAGGACGAAGAAGCTCCAGGTCACGCGGATAGGGCGGGCGCCGAAATGGCCCATATCCGCGTAGAGCGCCTCCGCCCCCGTTACCGCCAGCACCACCGCGCCCAGCACCACGAAGGCGAGGAAGCCGTGATGGAGGATGAAGATCACCCCATAGATCGGGATGAAGGCGCGCAGCACGAAGGGATGCAGGACGATCTGCCAGAGCCCCAGCAGGCCGATGGTGACGAACCACAGCGCCATCACCGGGCCGAACAGCCTCCCGACCACCGCCGTGCCCCGTCGCTGGATGATGAACAGGCCGAGGATCAGGATGATCGACAGGGGCAGGACCAGCGGCTTGAAGTCCGGCGAGGCGACTTCCAGCCCCTCCACCGCCGACAGCACCGAAATGGCCGGGGTGATCACTCCGTCGCCGAAGAACAGCCCGGCCCCCAGAATGCCGATCAGCGCCAGGCGGCGCCTCGCCTGCGGGGTGCGGGCCACCCGCTGGGCCAGGGCCATCAGCGCCAGGATTCCGCCCTCCCCGTCATTGTCGGCGCGCATCACGAAACTGACATATTTCAGGGTGACGATGACAATCAGCGCCCAGAAGATCAGCGACAATATGCCGAAGACATCGCTTGCCCTGATGCCGATCGGCGCGACATAGCCCAGGCTGGTCTGCAGGGCGTAGAGCGGCGAGGTGCCGATATCGCCATAGACGACGCCCAGCACCCCGATGATCGAGGCGAGCCTGAGCGCGTCCTTCCTGGCCCGGGCTCCGCCCGTGCCGGCGGCCGGCCCGGCCGCGGCTTCAGGATTTGGAGGCACCGATCGCCGCCACGGAATCCGTGCTGCCCGCCAGCACTTCGGCCACATGCCGCACCGCCACCTTGCTGCCCTCGCGGGAAAGCCTTCCCGCCATGTTCAGCAGGCAGCCCATGTCGCCCGCCAGCAGCAGGTCGGCGCCGGTTGCCTTGATGTCCGCCGTCTTGTCGGCGACCATGCGGCCCGAGATGTCCGGATATTTCACGCAGAACGTGCCGCCGAACCCGCAGCATATTTCCGGCTCCGCCATCTCCACCAGCTTCAGCCCCTCCACCTTGCCGAGCAGGGCGCGCGGCTGGGCCTTCACCCCCATCTCGCGCAGGCCGGAGCAGGAGTCGTGATAGGTGGCCGTGGCGTCGAGCCGCAGCGCGATCCTGTCGAACTTCATCACGTCCACCAGGAAGGAGGTCAGCTCGTAGGTTTTGGCGGCGAGCTGGTCCGCCGCCGCCCGCAGGTTGGGATCGTCGTCGAACAGATGCGGCATGTGCTTCGAGATCATGCCCGAGCAGGAGCCCGAGGGGGCGATCACGTAGTCATAACCCGAAAAGGCCTTTATAATGCCGCGCGCCAGGTCCCGCGCGGTGGCGCGATCCCCGGCATTATAGGCGGGCTGGCCGCAGCAGGTCTGCGCCCGCGGCACTTCCACCGTGCATCCCGCCTCCTCCAGCAGCTTGATCGCGGCGAATCCGACCGTGGGGCGGTACAGATCGACCAGGCAGGTGACGAAAAGCGCGACGCGCGCCCCGGAGGGCGCCCCGGAAGGAATGGTAGCCTGACTCATGGCGCTGGCCTTTTGTTGTCCTGATTCTGCTGAGGCGCGGCACTCCGCGCGTAAACAATGGGGCGGGGCAGCAGCACGTACAGGCGGCCCTCCCGCTTCATGGCAGCCGCCTGCGCCGCCGCCTGCCGACCGATGCCGAAGAATATGTCGGCGCCGCCGAATCCATGGGCCGAGGCATCGATGTCCTGCGCCACGGTCAGCCTATCGAAGGCCGGGGCATCCGTCGCGACATAAACGGGCGTGCCGAGCGGAATCGCCTTCGCCACGGCGATGGAGATGCCCGGCGTCAGGGGAACCCCGAGCGCGCCCGGCGCCCCCAGGTCATCAGGCGCATCGTATATCCGCTTGAAGAACACATAGTTCGGGTTGGCGTCCATGATGCCCCGCGCCTGCTCCGGATGCGCCTTGAGCCAGGCACTGATCGAGGGCGCGCTGACATCGCCCGGGGGAAGCAGCCCGCGCTCGACCATCAGCTTGCCGATCGGCACGTAGCGGCGGCCGTTGGTGCCGTCGAAGCCCAGCTCGATGGTGCTGCCGTCGGGCAGGCGCAGGCGGCCCGCCCCCTGGATCTGCATCATATAGGCATCGACCGGATTCTTCAGCCAAGCGATGACCGGCGCCTTGCCGCTGATCGACCCATCCTCGATCTCGGCACGGGAGAAATAGGGCACCAGCTTCTGATAGCGCAGGCGCCCCACCATCGGCGCGGCGCTCTTGTCGCCGAACCGGCTGCCGGCGACCGATACCAGATCCCCCGGCCTGCCATAAACGGGCACGTCGTAGCCCGGCAGCTTCACCTCGGAGGCGTCATAGACCGGCTCGAAATAGCCGCTGAGGCTGGTGGCTTCCGGAGCCTGATAGGGGATGAAATAGGCCTGGAAGAACCGCACCGCCGCCGCGTCGCCTTCCGGCACGGCGCGCGCCACGGCGCAGACCGGCCGCCACTGCCCTGCCTGCCCGCCCATCCGCGCGGCGAGGCCCGATCCACCGAGCTTCTGATCCTCCGGCATGATCTCGATGGCGCGGCAGCCGCGCACGAAGGCACGCAGCGCATTGGCGGCACCCTGGCCGTTCCATCCAGGCAGGGAGCTGAAGGCCACCGGGGCAAGCCCGGCCTTCGTCGGCGCCTGCTGCGGATATTGCGCGCAGGCGGACAACAGCGCCGGCAGCAGGGCGAGGCAGGCTTTACGCCAGTTCATGGCTCAGCCGCTGCGTGCCGCGGCAAGCCGCCAGGTCGGATCGGGCGCGTTCAGGCTGCGCTCGAAGGTCCACAGATCGACGATCTCCGTCACCGCTTCGGTCCCGGCGACGATGTCGCCCTTGCGGTCCTGGGTATAGCTGACCTGATCGGAGACGAAGCGGACGATGATCGCCGCGTGATCACCGATGAGCTCGGCATCGTCGATCACCGCCTGGATGATGGTTTTGATCTCGGTATGCTGGGTCTCGCCGGCCTCGTTGCGCATGGCGATCGCCTGCTCGAAGGTCGCGAAGACCGGAGGGCTCAGCAGATTGCGCAGCGTCGCCAGATCGCCCTGGGCAAAGGCGGTCACGATCGAGCGGAAGGCCGTCTCGGCCCCGTTCAGGAAGCGTCCCGGATCGAAGCTGCGGTCGGCGGCCTGGATCTGCGCCAGCGCCTGGCCGAGCACGGTGCCGGGCGCCGGCATCTGCCGCTCGATCAGCGGGCGGCTCGGCTGGGCGATGCTGTCGAGCGCGGGGCCGCGGTTGAAGACCGGCCCCGCCGGCTGATCCGGCAGCGGCGGCCGCTCATAGCCGGTGCGCTTGCCCAGCACGCTGCGCAGCCGGAGGATCAGGAAACCGGCCACCAGCGCGAGCAGTATGATATCGACAGGAAATCCGCCCCGAAAATGCATCCCGTACTCCTAGCGGCGCCGTCCCCGCAGGTTCCATGCGCCTTCACGGCTCCTGATAAGACCCCGCGCGGCTTTGGGCAACTTGCGGCCTGATTTGCGGCGGCGTGGGCGCGGCATTATCTGGCCCTCATGATCCTGCTCCGCCACGGCCAAAGCGAGTTCAACCTGCATTTCTCCGCCTCACGGCGCGATCCCGGCATCGAGGACCCGGTCCTGACCTCGCTCGGGCACCGGCAGGCGGAACAGGCGGCGGCGGATCTGGCGGGCATCCGCCTCACCCGGATGATCGTCTCGCCCTATACCCGCGCACTGCAGACCGCCGCCCCCATCCTGGCTGAGCGCCGCCTCGATGTCGAGATCACCGATCTGGTGCGGGAGCGCTATGCCTTCACCTGCGACATCGGCAGCCATCCCGGCCTTCTCGCCGAGCGCTTTCCCCATCACGATTTCGCCCATCTGCCGGAGCAATGGTGGCCGGAGCGCATGGAGGACGAGGCAAGCGTGATCGCCCGGGCCGATACCTTCCGCGCCCGGATGGCCGCTGATCGGGACTGGCGGAGCGTGATCCTGGTCAGCCACTGGGCCTTCATCCTGGCCCTTTCCGGGCAATCCCTCGCGAACGGCGCGTGGATGCGCTATGATCCCGCCACAAAAGCGCCGGAATCCCTTGTTTGGCATCCATGACGCTTGCTGGAGTGAAGTGAATGCCCGGATCGTGGT
>DASTAF010000181.1:0-2002 GCA_035713005.1 Acetobacteraceae bacterium | reverse complement strand
TTTCGGTCGGACTGAACCGCGCCGTGATGGTGCTGGCGAAGAAGCAGGAAGGCATCCGCTCGCTCGGCCCGCATCCGAAGGATGGCGAGCCGGTGGTGGCACGCAAGGGGCGCTTCGGCCCTTATGTGCAGCATGGAAAATCGGTGGCGAACCTGCCGCGCGGTTCCGAACTGGAGCAGGTGACGCTGGACGAAGCCGTGGCCCTGCTGGCGGAGAAGGGCAAGGTGATCGCCCCCCGCGGGCGGAAAGGCAAGACAAAGGCGGCCGAACCGGCTCCGCGCGCCAAGCCTGCCGCGAAGGCGAGGGCGAAACCGGCGGCGCGGAAAAAAACCGCCATGAAGCGCACCGCCAAGGGATAAACCGGCTTTTCAAGCCAGCTCGGAGTCTCTAGAACAAAAAGAGAACTTCGGAGCGCCCCATGAAACTGGTCGAGAAGCTGGCGATTCTGGCGGATGCGGCGAAATATGACGCTTCCTGCGCCTCATCCGGCACCACGAGGCGGAATTCCGTCAAGGGCGGCATCGGCTCCACCGAGGGCGTGGGCATCTGCCACGCCTATGCGCCGGACGGGCGCTGCATCTCGCTGCTGAAAATCCTGCTCACCAATTTCTGCATGTACGAGTGCCTGTACTGCATCAACCGCAAATCCTCGAACGTGCGGCGGGCGCGCTTCACGGTGGACGAGGTGGTGCGGCTCACCCTTGGCTTTTACCGGCGTAACTGCATCGAGGGGCTGTTCCTCTCCTCCGGCATTATCCGCTCGCCCGACTATACGATGGAGCAGCTCATCCTGATCGCGAAGACGCTACGGGAAAAGCGTGAATTCAAAGGATACATCCATCTGAAAACCATCCCGGATGCCGACCCGGCCCTGCTGGAGCGCGCCGGGCTCTATGCCGATCGCCTGAGCATCAATATCGAGCTGCCGCAGGAGGCCAGCCTCAAAAGCCTGGCCCCGGAGAAGGACATGGCGGGCATCCGCCGCACCATGGGGCGGATCAAGACGAAGCACGACGAAGCCCGCGCCACGCGCCGGCGGGAGAGCTTCGCCCCTGGCGGCCAGAGCACGCAGCTCATCATCGGCGCCGAGCCGAGCAGCGACCGCACCATCCTGAACTTGGCCGGCAGCCTCTATGGCGCCTATGGGCTGAGGCGCGTTTATTACTCCGCCTATTCGCCGATCCAGCATGCCTCGCCGCTGCTGCCCGCGCGCCCGGCGCCGCTGCTGCGCGAGCACCGGCTCTACCAGTCGGACTGGCTGCTGCGCTTCTACGGCTTCGCGCTGGAGGAGATTCAGACGGATGAGGACGGCATGCTGGCGCTGGAGCAGGACCCGAAGCTGGCATGGGCGCTGGCGCATCGGGCGGAATTCCCGGTGGATGTGAATACCGCCCCGCGCGAGATGCTGCTTCGCGTTCCCGGTCTGGGCGTCCGCTCGGTAGACCGGATTCTCGCCATCCGCCGCAACCGCACCCTCGATCTGGACGATCTCGCCCGGCTTCGCCTGCCGCTTGCGCGGATCAGGCCTTTCATCGCGGCGCGGGCCCATCATCCGGGCGGGATGCTGGATTCGGCGCGGCTCCGCGTTCCCCCGGCGCAGCTTTCGCTGTTCTGAATGTATCGGGCGAGGCTCGAATCGGAGACGGACTTCCCCGGCTGGCGGGCGGCGGCGCGAAGCGCGCTGCTGGCCGGGATCGAGCCGGCCAGTCTCGTCTTCACCGTGGGCGAGGGCGCTGACCTGCTGGCGGGGGGCGATCCGCCACGAACCGAGGGCGGCTTCTCCGTGCCCGCGCGCTTCATGGCGCTGGCGGAGCAGGTGATTTTGGCGCGCGATGGGCAGCGATTTTCCCTGCTGTACCGGCTGCTCTGGCGCCTCCGGCATGGCGAGCCGCATCTGCTGGAGGATGCGGCGGACCGCGACATGGCGAGGGCGCTGGCGCTGGCGCGCTCGGTCGGCCGGGACATCCACAAGATGCGCGCCTTCCTGCGTTTTCGCGAGGTG
>DASTAF010000180.1:0-13182 GCA_035713005.1 Acetobacteraceae bacterium | reverse complement strand
GGATGTGAGCCGGGAGGCGCTGATCGAGGGCTTCCGCCCTGACACGATCCTGCGGGCGATTCCCCTGCGCGATGCCAGCGGCAGCGTGCGGCCCGCGGATGATGTCGCCACCGCGCTCGCCGAAGCGGTGGAGCAGGGTATTGCCGATGGGCGGCGGGTCATGCTGCACGCGCTCGACCTGTCCAAGACCGGCCTACTGGCGCCGGGGCTTCCGGTCCTGCGCGATCTCCGGGCGCGATATGGCGACAGGATCGATCTGGTGGTGGATGCCTGCCAGACGCGGCTTTCGCCGGAGCGGGTGCGCGCCTATCTCGCGCTCGGCGCCATGGTCCAGATCACCGGATCGAAATTTTTTACCGGCCCGCCTTTCGCCGGCGCGGTGTTGCTGCCTCCCGCTGTCGCGGCAAGACTGGGCGGCGGGAGGCTGCCTTCCGGACTCGATGCCTATTTCGGCCGAGGCGAGTTGCCCGAGGATGCGCGGGCGGCGCGCGGGCTGCGGAATTCGGCGAATTACGGGCTGGCCTTGCGCTGGCGGGCTGCGCTCGCCGAAGCCGCCGCCTTCGGCGCGGTGCCGGAGGAGCGGACGGTCCGCATCCTCGAACGCTTCGCCGAAACCGTCGCCTCCTCCATCGCCCGCCACGGAATCTTCGCCCTGCAGGACATTCCCGCCCTGGACCGGCAGGGCGGAGGCTGGGATGCCAGGCGCAGCATATTCGCCTTCGCGGTGCGCTCTCCCTTCCAGCCTCGGTTCATGACGCTGAACGAGGCGAGGAAGCTGTATCAATGGCTGAACGCCGATTGCTCGGAATGTTTCGATGATGCGGCGGCGCGGGCGCTGGCTTCCCGCATATGCCATATCGGCCAGCCGGTCGCGCTGCCGGACGGCAATGGCGGGATGACCGGCCTGCTGCGGGTTTCCGCAGGCGCCCGGCTGATCTCGGGGGAGCCATCGCATCGTGGGTTGCGCTCCGCCCGCAGGCTGGACCGCGAGATGGCCGATCTCGCGATGGTGTTCGACAAGATCGCGCTGCTATGCGCGGTCTGGGAGCGGGTGGCGGCGGCGAACCCGGTGCCCCGCTACTGGGCGAGGAATCCGGCCGGCTGACTGGCGGCGTTCACGCCACCAGCGCCTGCTCCAGCCTGTACAGCCCTTCGTCGAGCACCGCATCCGGTATGGTGAGCGGCATCAGCAGCCGGATGCTGTTGGCGAACACGCCGCAGGAGATCAGGATCAGCCCTGCCTCCCGTGCCCTGGCGATCACCTGCCTCGCCGCTTCCGCATCCGGCTCGTAGCTGCCGCGACTCCTCACCAGATCGAAGGCGACCATGGCGCCGGGGCCGCGAATGGCGGCGATGGGCAGGGCATCGTTGCGTCTGGCGGCGGCTTCAAGACGAGACTTCATCCGGGCGCCGATCTCGTTGGCGCGCCCGATCAGATTCTCCTCCTCGATCACGTCCAGCACGGCGAGGGCGGCGGCGCAGGCGAGGGGATTGCCCGCATAGGTGCCGCCCAGGCCGCCCGGCTCCGGCGCGTCCATGATCTCCGCCCGCCCGATCACCCCGGAAAGCGGGAAACCGCCGGCGAGGGATTTCGCCACCGTCATCATGTCCGGCTTCACCCCGGAATGCTCGATGCCGAACATCTTGCCGGTACGGGCGAAGCCGGTCTGCACCTCATCCACGATGAGAAGAATGCCGTGCTCGTCGCACAACCGGCGCAATGCCTGCAGCAGCTCGGTAGGGGCGGGAATAAACCCGCCTTCGCCCTGCACCGGCTCGATGACGATGGCGGCGACGCGGGAGGGTTCGATATCCGCCCGGAACAGCATCTCGATGGCGCGCAGGCTGTCCGCGACGGTGACGCCGAAGGGCTCGAACGGGAAGGGCACGTGATGGATTTCAGCCGGCATCGGCGCGAATTTCTTCTTGTAGGGCAGCACCTTGCCGGTCATCGCCATGGTCAGCAGGGTGCGGCCATGATAGCCGCCGGCGAAGGCGATGATCCCCGGGCGGCCCGTCGCCGCGCGGGCGATCTTTATCGAATTCTCAAGGGCTTCCGCGCCGCTGGTGAGGAAAATCGTCTTGGCCGGCCCGGCGACCGGCGCGATCGCGTTCAGCCGTTCCGCCAGTTCGATGTAGTTCTCGTAGGGCGAGACCTGAAAGCAGGTATGGGTGAAGGCATCCAACTGCCTCTGCACGGCGGCGATCACCTTCGGATGCCGGTGCCCGGTGTTGAGCACGGCGATGCCGCCGGCGAAATCGATATAGCGCCGCCCCTCGACATCCCAGATCTCCGCGTTCTCGGCGCGCGCGGTGAACACGGAGTGTGAAATCCCCACCCCGCGCGGCACGGCGGCTTCGCGGCGGGCTTGCAGGCTGGCATTGCTGGTCATGCGGAAACTCCTTCGGCGGGATGCTATTGCCTTCGCGGGCCGAGCGCAATTCGCCGCTATTGCGTTAGCGCCCGCGTTATCGCTACTCTCGCGGAAACGGCAGGGGTGGCGCAATGGCATCGGACGCGGCGGCGGCGCAGGGGCTGAATTATCAGGTTGATTACAGCGATCCGGGCAATTATGCCGGCACGCTGAAATCCTCCATCATCAGCGATATGGACGCGGCGCTGCAGGGCTACGCGCAGCACATCCACGGGGCGGGAACGCTGGTCGTGCAGCTCAACATCGTGGCTTCCAATTCCTCCAATGCCGGCGAGCTGGCCGATGGCGGTCCCACCGCCCTGGTGCAGGAAGGCACGCTCGACGGGCGGGCGCTGGAACTGCCTTCATCGATCTATGAGCTGGATACCGGCCATCACGTGCTCGGTACCAGCGCCGATATCGTCGTGAACGTGCCATCCGCCGCGCTGGGCGAAATCTATTTCGATCCCAATCCGGCGGCGGGCGACAGCATCGCCTCGGTGGCGCCGCAGGAATACGACGCCATCACCATCTTCCGCCATGAACTGACCCATGGGCTGGGCTTCATCAGCCTGCGCGATTCATCGACAGGCACGCTGAGCGGGGCCGAGACCGAGTTCGACCATTATTCCTCGATCACCTCCACCGCCGATTACTTCATCGGCCCCGCCGCGGAGGCGGTCTATGGCGGCCCGGTGCCGCTGACCACGATCCGGAACGGCGAGCAATATTCCCATCTCGGCAACAACCCGAACGGGCCGCTGGCGCAGGATCTGATGGCTGGAACCGGCATCGCCAACGGGGTGACGCACCAGGTCTCGGCGCTGGATCTGGCGGTCCTGCGGGATATCGGCGTGCCGGAAATCGCCAGCACCCCCTGCTTCGCCGCCGGCACCCGCATCCTGACCGCCGCCGGTGAAGTGGCGGTGGAGCGGCTGCGGGCGGGGGATGAGGTCATCCTCGCCGATGGCAGCAGCGCGCCGGTCATCTGGATCGGCACCCGGTTCATCGATATCGGCCGGCATCCATTGCCCGGAGGGGTGGCGCCCATTCTGATCTCGGCCGGGGCGCTGGCGGAAGGACGGCCGGGGCGCGATCTCCATGTATCGCCCGACCACGCCATGTTCCTGGACGGCATCCTGGTGCCCGCGAAGGCGTTGCTGAACGGGACGACGATCCGCCAGATCATGCCGCCGGATGTGCGGTATTTCCATGTGGAACTGGCGGCGCATGGCGTGATCCATGCCGAAGGCGCGCTTGCCGAAACGTATCTCGATACCGGCAACCGCGCCATGTTCGCCAATGGCGGCATGATCTCGGTGCTGCATCCCGATTTCGGCGGCGGGGCGGAAGCCCTGCGCCGGCGGGGAAGCTGCGCGCCGCTGCTGGATAGCGGGGCGGAGGTGGAGGCGATCCGCGCGCACCTGCTGGAAAGAGCGGCCATTCCCGTCACGGCGGACCCTGGTCTTTCCGCCTCGGCCAACGGGATCACCCTGCCGGTCCTGATCACCGGACCCGGCATGGCCGAGATCATCCTGCCCGGCAGCGCGGCGGATATCGCGATTCTGTCCCGCAGCTTCATCCCTGGCGAGATCACGCCCGACCCGCGCGACCGCAGGCGGCTCGGCATATCCCTCTCCGTGCTGTCGGCAGGCGAGGAGCGCGAATGGCGGGACATCCCGCTCGATCATCCGGCACTGGGGCAAGGTTGGCACGCGGCGGAGCCAGGGCACCGGTGGACGGACGGGAAGGCGATCATTCCCGCCGCCCTGCTCGCCGGGGCGAAGCGGCTGCGGCTGCGCTTCGCGGCCGCCGAAACCTACAGCCTGGCGGCCTGAGCGTTACCCGAGGTTCCGCCGCAGCGCTTCCAGCCCGGCCAGAACCTCCCGAAGCGCCGCGCGGAGGCGCTCGGCCTTCTCGTCTTCCCCCTGAGGCGCCGAAGGCTCCGGCGGAAGAGGCTGCGGTTCGGGGCGGATTCCCGCCCCTGCCATGGCAGGGCCCGCGCGCTCGGCCGCGGCCTCGGCCTGCTCCTCGGGGGAAGCGGGCGGAATATCGTCATGAAGCGCGCCGCCGCTTTCCCTCAGCAGCCGCTGCACGCCCTTGATCGTGTAGCCCTGGGTATAGAGCAGGTCGGCGATCCTGCGGAGCAGCGCGACATCATCGGGGCGGTAATAGCGGCGGCCGCCGCCGCGCTTCAGCGGCTTGATGCGGGGGAACTTGGTTTCCCAGAACCGCAGCACATGCTGCGGCACGTGAAGATCGTCGGCCACCTCGCTGATCGTGCGGAAGGCATCCGCCGATTTGCGGGGGCGGACGCGACCGGGTTCATCGAGATTGCCATCACTCTCGCCCCCTGGATCACCGTTGGGCGACCACATGATGCCGATCAAGACGTGCGGGCCCGGACCGCATCGGCATTTTCGCGCCGGCTGGAACCGGCCTTGCCGCCTTTCGTCACTTCCTCGCGAAGAATCTGGCTGGCCCGGAAGATCAGCACCCGGCGCGGCAGGATCGGCACCTCCATGCCGGTTTTCGGGTTGCGGCCGATCCGGCGGCCCTTCTGGCGCACGGAAAACGTGCCGAACCCGCTGATCTTGACCGATTCGCCCTGGGCGAGCGCGTGCTTCATCCGGTCGAGCACCGCTTCCACCAGTGCAGCCGATTCGTTGCGTGACAATCCCACGGTCGTGTAGATCGTTTCAGCCAGGCTGGCGCGGGTCAACGTACTCATTTTTCAAGATTAGCAATTTATGACGTGCGGTCAACACGGGCTCGTGAGACAGCATCGCCCGTTCACATCCGGATCAGCGCCGAGCCCCAGGTCAGCCCGCCGCCCAGCGCCTCCAGCAGCACCAGATGGCCCGGGCGGATGCGCCCATCACCCATCGCCTCGGCAAGGGCGAGCGGGATGGACGCCGCCGAGGTGTTGGCGTGCCGGTCCACGGTGACGACCACCTGTTCCGGCCGGAGCTTGAGCCGCTTGCCCATGGCATCGATGATCCGCCGGTTCGCCTGATGGGGCACCAGCCAGTCGATATCCTCGTGGCGGAAGCCGTTCGCCGCCAGCGCCTCGTCCACCGCCTCCGCCAGCTTGGTGACAGCATGGCGGAACACGTCCCGCCCGTTCATGACCAGATGCTGCGGCTTGTCCCTCTGGCCGGTCGCGCCGTCGATATAGAGAATATCACCCAGTCGGCCATCGGAATGCAGATGGGTGGAGAGGATGCCGCGTTCCTCGTCCCCAGAGGCGGCCTGCAGGAACACCGCTCCCGCACCATCGCCGAACAGGACGCAGGTGCCGCGATCCTCCCAGTTCATGATCCGCGAATAGACCTCGGTGCCGATCACCAGCACGCCCCTGGCCTGCTTCGTGCGGATCATCGAATCCGCGATCGAGAGGCCATAGACGAATCCCGAGCAGGCCGCCGAAAGATCGAAGGAGAAGCCCTGCGTCACCCCCAGCGCCGCCTGGATGGTCGCGGCGGTGGCGGGGAAGCCCTGATCCGGCGTCGACGTGGCGACGATGATGGCATCGACCGCCTCCGGCCCGCGATCGCCGAGAGCACGGCGCGCCGCCTCCGCCCCCATGAAGGCCGCCGTCTCGAAAGGCGCCGCCAGATGCCGCTGCGCGATGCCGGTGCGCTCCCTGATCCAGGCATCCGAGGTATCGACGCGCTCGGCCAGATCGTCGTTGGTGACGACGCGTTCGGGTAGATAAGCTCCGGCACCGGAAAGAATGGAACGCATTTTTAATTCGTCGCTGTGAGCGGCTTGGCGCCGGGTTTCTCGTCCGCCTTCTGGCTGAGGGCGTCGCGGTCGACAAGGGGGCGCAGCCCCTCGCGGATGCGCTCGTTGAACCGGTGGACGATCATGTCCATCGCCACATCGACCGCATGGGCGAAACCTTCCTCGTCGGTGCCGCCATGGGACTTCACCACCACCCCGTTCAGCCCCAGCAGCACGGCGCCATTATAGCGCCGGGGGTCGAGCCATTCCCGCAGGCGTTTCAGGCCGGGCCGGGCGAGCAGATAGGCCAGTTTCGCGGCAGGGCCGGAGGAGAATATCTTCTTCAGCAGGTCGCCGACCAGCTTGAGCGCGCCTTCCCCGGTCTTCAGCGCCACATTGCCGGTGAATCCGTCGGTCACGATCACGTCCACCGCCCCGCCGGCGATGTCATGCCCCTCGACATAGCCCTTGAACTGGCCGCCGATCGGGCTCGCCCGCAGCGCTTCGGCGGCGCGCTTCAGCGTCTCGTCGCCCTTCATCTCCTCGGAGCCGATATTGAGCAGGCCGAATGTAGGGGCGGGCAGGCCGAGCACGACGCGGGCGAACACCTCGCCCATGACGGCGAATTCAACCAGGTTGCGGGCATCGCAGGCCACGTTCGCGCCGAGATCGAGCATCACCACATCGCCGTTCGCGGAAGGGCCGATGGCGGCCATGGCCGGCCGATCAATCCCCGGCATGGTCTTGAGCACGATCTTCGCCAGCGCCAGCATGGCGCCGGTATTGCCGGCGGAAATAACCCCGGACGCCTCTCCGGCCGCCACCGCGTCAATGGCGCGGCGCAGCGAGGCATCGCGCAGGCGCAGCGCGGCGGTGGGCTTCAGGTCGTTCGCGATGATCTCGCTGGTCGGGCGCAGGCTTGCGCGGCCCTGCAGCCGCCTGGCGCGCCGGAGCAGCGGCTCGACCTTCGCCGGATCGCCGAAAATCAGGAACTGCGCCCCCGGATGCCGCTCCACCGCGCGGTCGAGCCCGGCGATGATCGCATCCGGCGCATGATCACCCCCCATGGCATCCACCGCCAGTATGGCGGGATCGGATGCCGCGCCGCGTTCCGGGGCTGCTTCGCTCACTTTAACGTTTTGAGGCTGCTGTGCCGGATGCCTGCCGCGTGGTGTTCCGGGTCTCTCTCAAACCCGGACCACGCCCTTCAGCGCCTTGCCTGCGCCCGCCACTTCGCGCCCGTCATAATGGCCGCAATGGCTGCAGACATGATGGGGGCGCTTCAGCTCGCCGCAATTGCTGCACTCTGAATGGGCTTCCTGTGTCACCGCAAGATGGCTGCGGCGCATCCCCTGACGCGACGGGGAGGTTTTTCGCTTCGGTACGGCCATGATCTGTCTCGCCTCTGAATGGTCGTCCGCGCGATCAAGCCGATACGCAGCATAACGACGCTGTTTCCTGAGGCGCCGCGTGTAGCAGAGCTGTCACCAGGCGGCAAGCCGCCAAGCGCGGGATCAGCCCTGCGCACCCTTCCTGCAAGGAAGATCAGTTCTTAATTTGGCCGTTCCTGCCGAAGAAGGCGGCGAAGGGATTTTCCTGGCCCGACCGCGCCTCCTCGGGCAGCGCCACCCCCGGCTTGCGCGGGTAGGGGTCGAGAGCCAGGGCCAGTTGCTCCGTCAGCACCGCGCCGAGATCGATCGCCGTCCCTTCATAGGGAATCTCATCCGGCTCGTCCGGCCCTTCCAGCGTCTCGCTCATCCGCTCCGCGGGAATGAAGAGCAGTTGCGCCCGCTCATCGACCTCAGCCTCGAAATCATCGAGCGAGACGACGCAGGTCCGCGTCACCCTGGCCGTGAGATGCAGCGCCGCCGCGACCTCTCCATCGCCCTCCGCGCGCAGCACGTAATGCCCGGCGAGCGCGCCTATGCCGGGGATGTTGAACTCGCGGGCGATCGCGGCGCATTCCTCGGCGGTCGCGGCGATGTCATGGACCTCCGGCTTCGCCCCGATCCGGGCGACGGCAATGCTGCGGGAGAATGCCCCTGTGCTCATGGTTGCAACATATAGGCCGGGCGCTATCATGGAACCAGACCATCGGGGCGATGGCGAGCCAGCGCGTCTTGCGCCGGACGGGAAGCTCCATCATAGCAACGGCATGACAGAGGAATTGATCCGCGTGCTCCAGCGCTCCTTCCGTCCGATTCAGGCTGGCCCGGCGCGGCCGCCGATGCGGTCCCGGTCCGCTCACTGGTTCCTGCCCATCCTGCTGCTGCCCATGCTGGCAGGCTGCACCATCTTCACCGCGAAGACGCATTACCGGGGCATCGCCGTCACCCAGCATCAGCTCAGCCAGCTGACGCCGGGGGTTTCGACCGAGGCCGATGCGCGCGCCGTGCTCGGCTCGCCGAGCATCCATGAGAGCTTCAACAGCCATAACTGGCTCTATATCAGCCAGATCACCAGGCGGCGCATCGGCCAGACGCAGGGCGTGGTGAAACAGCGGGTCGTCGCCTTGCGCTTCAACGATAATGGAGTGCTGCAATCGATCAGCGCCATCGGCAAGAAGAACGCGGTGAACGTGGCGATGGCGGGCGGGCACACGCCCGCTCCAGGTGGCCGCGCCAGCTTCTTCCAGCAGCTTGTCGGCGGCGTCGGCCACTATAATCCGGGCCTCGGCGCCGGGACGCCCGGCGGCGGGATTTCCGGGTTCTAGGGAGGGAGCTTCCGCATGATTTCCCGCCGGCTGCTGCTTGGTGGCACCGCCTCGCTCCTCGCCTGCGGCACGGCGCTGGCCCAGAATGCCGGAATGCCGCCGCTGCCTCCGCCGCCCGACCCCGAGGCGCCGCAGCTGAACGATCTCGTTGCCCAGGGCTTCGAGCGCTATGTGATGATCCGCTGGGGCGATCCGGTCCTGTCTAATTCCCCCGCCTTCACCCCCGGCATCCCGAACGAGGCGGCGGCGGCGCGCCAGTTCGGCTGGGACGCGATCATCGCCGGCATCGTCAATCCGCCGCCCGCCGAGGATGGCGTGCTTCGCTGCGTCATGGTCGTCTCGCATCCGGATGTCTGGCCGCGCATGGCGTTTCCAGGCGGCGTGGATCACCCGCTGGTGGCCGGCAAGATGCAGGGCGCCTCGGTGCTCAACCTTTCCTATCGCGGCGGCCGCTGGGTGACGGTGGATGGCGGCTATCAGTCCCGCCGGATCACCGATGGCACGCTCTGCCGCATGACCGGACCGGCTGCCGCCGAGCTGGGGACGACGGTGCAGGGCGTGCTGGCGCCGCAGATCGGCTGCGTCACCCCCTGGAACACGGTGTTGTTTCCGGAAGGGCCCATCAATGGCTGGCTGAACCGGCTTGAGGGCCAGGCGGAAGGCTATGCCGATCCCGCCGTGGCTCCGCGTTTCGGCTGGGTCACCGAGGTGGACGCGCTTGATCCAAACAGCTTTCCGGCGAAGCACACGGCGCTCGGAAGGTTCCAGCGTGCCGGGGTGGCCTGCGCGCTGGCGCAGGATGGCAGCCCCATCGTCTTCATGACCGAGGATGCGCCGATGGGCCGCCTGTTCCGGTTCAAGGGCGCGGCTCCGGCCGGCGATGGCGGCTCCGCCCTCGCTTCCGGCACGCTTTCCGTCGCCCGCATCCAGGGCAGCACCATCATCTGGCAGGATCTGCCGGAGGCGCTGACCAGCCTGACGGCGACGCTTTCCGCCGCCGATCAGGCGGGCGGCTCCGCTTTCGATTCTCCCGCCGGCATGGCGATCGCGCCGGATCAGACGCTCTATCTCGCCTGCTCCGGCAATCCGGGCCGAGGGCTCGATCAGGTCGATGCGCTCAACCCGCGCTCCGGCAACGGCGCCGGCCACATCCTCCGCTTCACGCCGCAAGGCGCTGATCTTGCGGCTAAAGTATTCCAGGGCGAAGTGATCCTGCTGGCCGGTAACCCGGCGGCCGACCCGACGGTCCGCTACGCCCCCGGTTCCATGGTCTGGCTGCGCGCTCCCCGCAGCCTGACGCTGGACCGGCAGTTCCAACTCTGGATCGGCACGGATCAGCGAGGCGCGGTCACCGACGCGGCGGATGGGCTGTTCGTGATGCGGACGCGCGGCTATGGGCGCTTCGCCCTCAACGGCGCCTATATGGCCCCCATCGGCGGCGCAATCGGCGGCGCGGCCCTGGGGCCGGACGGACACACGCTCTTCACCGTCGCCCGCCATCCCGGCGCCACTGTCAATTCCAGCTTCAACGCTCCGGCGACGCGCTGGCCCACCGTGCAGCCCGGCATGCCGCCGCAGACAACCATGGTCGCCCTGAACCGGGGGGTCTAACAAACCACCCGGCCGCTGGAATCGGCATCCGGCCTCCCCATCTCCCGGCGAGAAACCTCGTCAAGGAGATCGCCATGCTGAATCAGCCGGGCAAGCTGCGGCTCAACGACCCGACTCTGCTGCGGGAAGCCAATTTCATCGACGGCAAATGGGTGGAGGCCGAAAGTGGCAAGACTCTGGAGGTGAAGAACCCCGCCGATGGCAGCCTCGTCGGCAGGGTGCCGGCGATGAGCGGGGCGGAGGCACGCCGGGCGGTCGAGGCGGCGAACCGCGCCTTTCCCGCCTGGCGCGCCATGCTCGCCAAGGAGCGCGCGGCGATCCTGCGCAGGATATTCGAGTTGATGCACGAGAATGCGGAGGATCTGGCGATCATCATGACCGCCGAGCAGGGCAAGCCGCTCGCGGAGAGCCGGGGCGAGATCACCTATGCCGCCGGTTTCATCGAATGGTTCGCCGAGGAAGGCAAGCGCGTCTATGGCGACACCATTCCGCAGAATGCCAAGGGGCGGAGGATTATCGTTCAGAAACAGCCCATTGGCGTGTTTGCCGCGATCACGCCCTGGAACTTCCCCTCCGCCATGATTACCCGCAAGGCCGGGCCGGGCTGGGCCGCCGGCTGCACCGGCATCATCCGCCCGGCAAGCCAGACGCCGTTCTCGGCCCTTGCTTTGGCGGTGCTGGCGGAGCGGGCGGGAATGCCGCCAGGCGTGTGCAACGTCATCACCGGCCCTTCCGGCGAGGTGGGGAAGGAACTGACGGAAAACCCGCTGGTCCGGAAGCTTTCCTTCACCGGCTCGACCGAAGTGGGCGCGAAGCTGCTCGCCCAGGCGGCTGCCACCATCAAGAAAACCTCGATGGAACTGGGCGGCAACGCGCCCTTCATCGTTTTCGACGATGCCGATCTGGACGAGGCGGTGAAGGGCGTCATCCTCAGCAAATTCCGCAATAGCGGGCAGACCTGCGTCTGCGCCAACCGGCTGCTGGTGCAGGACGGCATCTATGACAAGTTCGCCGAAAAGCTGAAGGCCGCGGTGGAAGCGCTGCGCGTCGGCAACGGCATGGATGAGGGCGTCACGCAGGGGCCGCTGATCAACCAGGATGCCGTGACCAAGGTCGAGGAGCATATCGAGGATGCGCTGAAGCATGGCGCGAAGCTGGTGACGGGCGGCAGGCGCCACGCCCTGGGCGGCAATTTCTTCGAGCCGACCGTGCTCGCGGATGTGCCGCACGATGCGCTGATCTTCCACGAGGAAACCTTTGGGCCGGTGGCCCCCTTGTTCCGGTTCAAGAGCGAAGAAGAGGCGATCCAGCTTGCCAATGACACCGATTACGGCCTCGCCAGCTATTTCTACGCCCGCGATGTCGGGCGGGTCTTCCGGGTGGCGGAGGCGCTGGAATATGGCATCGTCGGCATCAACGAGGGCGCGATCTCGACGGAGGTCGCCCCCTTTGGCGGCATGAAATCCTCCGGCCTGGGCCGCGAAGGCTCGAAATACGGTATCGAGGAATATCTGCAGATCAAGTATCTGGCGCTGGGCGGCATCGGCACCTGAAAGAAGGTGGTTGACGGAACCCATCCAAAACGACAACAAGGCATTGCCGAGTCAACGGATGGGTGACCGAGCGGTTTAAGGTAGCGGTCTTGAAAACCGCCGAACGTGCAAGCGTTCCGTGGGTTCGAATCCCACCCCATCCGCCAGCGCATTTGCAAAACCCCTGCAATTAAGCCAATAATTCCGAAATGCGAATATGCCTTGGCTACACCTATTTGGCTACACTCAGAAGCCGGATAGGGGTGGACGGGCTTGGATTTATCACGGTTTCGTGAACAACCCCGGCGCGGCGGAATATCTCTTCCTGGTTGTGCCCAGGGAAGGGTATGTGCTCTCTTGAACATTTTTGCCTCGGAAATCTCTCGGTAGAACCTTCATATTTCGGTTTCCTTTGGAAATGATTAGCATATCTCTATATAAAGAAGAAGAGACAGTACTACTGTCCTATTTTTTTTTATGTTTATAGAGGCGTGCTAAGGCGGGGCCGGAAGAGCGGGGTTTTTGAGGAAAACATTACAGTTTCAAAACCTGATAACTCTCTCATCCTCCCCTGGGCATAAACCAGCGGAGCGGAACCAGCGCGCGCCCGGAAAGGTAAGGATATCCCCATCTTTCCGGCTGGGCATGACAACCACCACGCGCATTTCCCCACCTAGGCTTGGGCGCTGATCCATGCGCGGGAATGCGTGCGAGAATGCGCGGGGCTGCTAATGCTGCTAATTCCGCTAATCTGCCCTTAAAATGGCAAAAAAACCAATGAAAACAAGGCTTAATGATTAGCACGCAAGTTGCTAATCGGTTGCTAATCCTTGCTAACTTCTGCTAATCCGCAGCCCGAAATTGCTAATGTTCGCTTTTTGTTCCTAGAATGCCGTTCATCCGTCTCAGAAAGCGAGACAAAAGAAGCCCGGTACGATGACCGGGCTTGTGCGGTTCAGCAGATGATCCGCTACCGGAGGTCGCGGCGGCGTTTTGGGTAAGCGATGCGCACGCGCGGCGGTTCGCTAGGTGCTGGTCGCTGCCTTCAGCCGCTTGCGGGCGGCTTCCCGCGCCTCATCGGATAGCGGCGCGCGGTACGGATCGGTGCCCGTGCGGAAAGCCCATAACGGACAGGCGGTCATGGAGCATCGCCGCACCTCCGCCGCGCACCCGCCGCAGCAGCTTA
>DASTAF010000179.1:0-5561 GCA_035713005.1 Acetobacteraceae bacterium | reverse complement strand
CTCCTGGATCGCCTCGGAGACGTCATCCGCCTTCATGAACTCGCGCCGCTGGGCATAGACCTCGCGCCGCTGGTCGTTCATCACGTTGTCGTATTTCAGCAGATTCTTGCGGGTATCGAAGTTCCGCGCCTCGACCTTCTTTTGTGCCTTCTCCAGCGCCTTGTTGATCCAGGGATGGACGATGGCCTCGCCTTCCTGAAGGCCCAGCTTCTGCAGCATTCCGCCCATGCGGTCGGAGCCGAAGATGCGCATCAGGTCGTCTTCGAGCGAGAGGAAGAAGCGCGAGCCGCCGGGATCGCCCTGACGGCCGGAGCGGCCGCGCAACTGATTGTCGATGCGGCGGCTCTCGTGCCGTTCGGTGCCGATCACGAACAGGCCGCCAGCGGCTTTCACCACGTCATGCGCGGCGGCGACCTCCTCCTCGATCTGGCGCTGCCGTGCCTCCTTCGCCTCGCCCTCCAGCCCTTCCAACTCCAGCTTCAGCCGCATGTCGAGATTGCCGCCGAGTTTGATGTCGGTGCCGCGGCCGGCCATGTTGGTGGCGATGGTGACGGCGCCCGGCGCGCCCGCCTGGGAGACGATGGTCGCCTCCTGCTCGTGAAAGCGGGCGTTGAGCACGCTGTGGGCGACGTTCATCCGCTTGAGGATGCCGGAGAGGATTTCGCTCTTCTCGATGCTGGTGGTGCCGACCAGCACCGGCTGGCTGCGCGCGCGGCATTCCTCGATCAGCTTGGCGACGGCAAGATATTTCTCCTCCGCCGTGCGGTACACCTCGTCATCCTGGTCCTTGCGGATCACCGGCACGTTGGTCGGGATATCGACCACGGAGAGATTGTAGATCTCCTCGAACTCGTCCGCCTCCGTCATCGCCGTGCCGGTCATGCCGGCGAGCTTGGGATAGATGCGGAAATAGTTCTGGAAGGTGATCGAGGCGAGGGTCTGGTTTTCGCGCTCCACCTCCACGCGCTCCTTCGCCTCCAGTGCCTGGTGCAGCCCGTCCGAATAGCGGCGGCCTTCCATCATCCGGCCGGTGAACTCGTCGATGATGATCACCTGGCCGTTGCGGACGATGTAATCCACGTCGCGCGCGAAGAGGGTATAGGCGCGCAAGCTCTGCTGGACGTGATGCACGAGGGAGATGTTGAACACGTCGTACAGGTTGCCCTCGGTCAGCAGCCCGGCATCGCGCAGCATCTGCTCGACCCGCTCCGAGCCCAGCTCGGTCAGGTTGACCGTCTTGAACTTCTCGTCCTTCTCGTAGGTCTCCTCGTCCTCGACCAGTTGCTGCACCACCACGTCCACCGTGCGGTAGAGATCGGTCGGCTCGTCCGAGGGGCCGGAGATGATCAGCGGCGTGCGCGCCTCGTCGATCAGGATGCTGTCCACCTCGTCGACGATGGCGTAGCTGAACTCGCGCTGCACCATGTCGGCCAGCGAATACTTCATGTTGTCGCGCAGATAGTCGAAGCCGAATTCGTTGTTGGTGCCGTAGGTGATGTCGGCGGTATAGGCGGCGCGGCGCTGGTCGTCATCAAGCCCATGCAGGATGATGCCGACGGAAAGGCCAAGGAAGTTGTAGATCCTCGCCATCCATTCCGCGTCGCGCCTGGCCAGATAATCGTTCACCGTCACCACGTGGACGCCGCGCCCCGGCAGGGCGTTGAGATAGACGGCGAGGGTGGCGACGAGGGTCTTGCCCTCGCCGGTCTTCATCTCGGCGATCTTGCCGTCGTGCAGCACCATGGCGCCGATCATCTGGACGTCGAAATGGCGCATGCCGACCGTCCGCTTCGCCGCCTCGCGGGTGACGGCGAAAGCCTCGGGCAGCAGTTCGTCCAGCGTCGTGCCTTCGGCGAGGCGGGCGCGGAATTCCTTCGTCTTGCCGGCAAGCTCCTCGTCACTCAGGGCTTCGAGCGCGGGTTCCAGCGCGTTGATCGCGGCGACGCGCCGGCGATAGGCTTTCAGCGCGCGGTCGTTGCTGGTACCGAGAAAGGCGCGGGCTAGGCTGGATAACATGGAGGCGGATTCCGGTGTCGTATTGGGTGCGAAGGATCCGGTTCGGGAGCCTGTCCTGGCTTCGGCCTGGGGTCCTGGAATACAGGACATAAGAGCCGAGCCGGGTTCGGTCAATCTTGTGGCGCGCGCCCGCTTGGGTCATGGTGCGCCGGATTGCAATGAGGTTGGACATGAATCGTTACGCCTGGGCGGCTTCCGTGGCCGCCATCTCCCTGGGTCTTGGCCTGGCGCCGGCGGCGAATGCCGCGAACAAGCCCCCGAAGGACCCGGTGGTCGCGACGGTGAACGGCAAGCCGATCCATCTCTCGGATGTCGCCAAGGCGGCGCAGTCCCTGCCGCCGCAACTGCAGCAGGCGCCGCCGCAGGAGCTTTATCCGGTGCTGCTCAACCGGCTGATCGACGAGCGGGCGCTGCTGGTCGAGGCGCAGAAGACCGATCTCAGCAAGCAGCCGAAGGTCGCCAAGGCGATGAAGGAGGCGGCGGATCAGGCGCTGGAGGCGGCCTATCTGCGCCGGCAGGTGAAGCCGCAGATCAACGACGCGGCGGCCCAGGCCTATTACAAGGCGCATTATACGGACAAGAAGCAGCCGGAGCAGGTGGAGGCCAGGCAGATCCTGGTGAAGACCAAGACCGAGGCCGAGAAGATCATCGACAAGCTGAACAAGGGCGCCAAATTCAGCGATCTTGCCCAGAAATACAGCATCGACCCCGGCGCCAAGAATGGCGGTGAGCTGGGCTGGTTCACCAAGAGCGAGATGGTGAAGCCTTTCGCCGATGCCGCATTCGCGCTGAAGGTGGGCCAGTACACCAAGACGCCGGTGCAGTCCCAGTTCGGCTGGCACATCATCAAGCTGCAGGGCAGGCGGCAGGAGCCGGTGCCCTCCTTCGATGATGTGAAGGAGACGATCCACCAGAAGGTGGCCAACAAGGCGATCACGGACGCGCTGGAGAAGGCGCGCAAATCGGTGAAGGTCAAGATCTTCAACGCCGACGGCACGGCGATGACCCCCGGCGGGGCTCCCGGCCTCGGCGCGCCTCCCGCCGGCGGCGGCACGGATAGCGGCGCGCAATCCAAGCCCTGAGGCGCAACCGCCATGGCGCGCGCCCTGCCCGTATCGCCGCTCGCCTTGCCTCTGCCGGAGCTGCCGCCGGTTGCCGGGGCGCGCTTCGCGGTGGCGGAGGCAGGAATCCGCTATCGCGGCCGCGCCGATGTGCTGCTGGCCGAATTCGCACCGGGAACCACGGCCGCGGGCGTGTTCACCCGCAACAAATGCCCCGGCGCGCCGGTTAGCTGGTGCCGGGACATCCTGTCCGGCGGGCTGGCGCGCGGGCTGGTGGTGAATGCCGGCAACGCCAATGTTTTCAACGGTATTGCCGGAGTGGCGGCGGCGCGGGCAACGGCCGGGGCCGCCGCGGCCCGGATCGGCTGCGCGCCGGAGCGGGTCTTTCTCGCCTCCACCGGGGTGATCGGCGAACCCCTGGCGGCGGAGAAGATCACCGCAGTGATGGACGGGCTGCACGCCAGGCTGCACGAGGATGGGTGGGCGGAGGCCGCCCGGGCCATCATGACCACCGATACCTTCCCGAAGGCGGCGACGCGCACGGCGCGGATTAATGGAGCGGAGGTGCGGATCTCCGGCATCGCCAAGGGCAGCGGCATGATCGCCCCGGACATGGCGACGATGCTGGCCTTCATCGTCACCGACGCGGCGGTTCCCGCGCCGCTGCTGCAGAAGCTGCTGGCTCAGGGCGTGGAGCCGAGCTTCAACTGCGTCACCGTCGATTCCGATACCTCGACCTCGGATACCGTGCTCTGCTTCGCCACCGGGCAGGCGGGTCATGCGCCGGTGGCGAGCATGGGCGGGCTGACCCGGTTCCGCCGCGCGCTCGGCGAGGTGCTGCACGATCTCGCGCAGATGGTGGTGCGGGACGGCGAGGGGGCGCAGAAGCTGGTGAAGATCAGCGTGAATGGCGCGGTCTCCGCCCGTTCCGCCCGCCGGATCGGTTTCGCCATCGCCAACTCGCCCCTGGTGAAAACCGCGATCGCCGGCGAGGACGCGAACTGGGGGCGCATCGTCATGGCGGTCGGCAAAGCGGGCGAGCCGGCGGAGCGCGACAGGCTGGCGGTCGCGGTCGGCGGGGTGTGGATGGCACGCGAGGGCCAGGTAGTGCCCGGCTACGACGAGGCGCCCGTCGTCGCCCATATGCGCGGGCGGGAGATCGACATCGCCGTCGATCTCGGCCTTGGACGGGGGAGCGCGACGGTCTGGACCTGCGATCTGACCCACGGATATATCGACATCAACGGCAGCTACCGGAGCTGAGGCCCGGAATGGGAGCGCGAATGAGTCTGGCAGGTAGAGTGGCGCTGGTGACGGGTTCCACCAGCGGAATTGGTCTCGGCATTGCCCGCGCGCTGGCCGCCGAGGGTGCCGACATCATGCTGAACGGCTTCGGTGATCCTGCCGCGATCGATATGCTCAGAAAGAGCATAAGTCAGGAATTCGGGGTGAGGGTGGAGTTCAACGGAGCCGATCTCGGCAAGCCCTCTCAGGTCGCAGGGCTGGTGGCGGCGACGCGGGAGCGGCTCGGCAGCCTCGACATCCTGGTCAACAATGCCGGAATCCAGCATGTGGCGCCGTTGGATGAGTTTCCGGAGGAGAAATGGGACGGGGTCATCGCCATCAATCTCTCGGCGGTGTTCCATGGCATGAAGGCGGCGATTCCGGGGATGCGGGCGCGGGGCTGGGGCCGGATCATCAACATTGCCTCGGCGCATGGGCTGGTCGCGAGCGCCGGCAAGATCGCCTATGTCGCTGCCAAGCATGGGGTGATCGGCGCGACCAAGGCGGCCGCGATCGAATGCGCGAATGACGGTATCACCGTGAACGCCATCTGCCCCGGCTGGGTGCTGACGCCGCTGGTCGAGAAGCAGCTTCAGGATCGGGCGATGGCTGGAGGAACTGATCTGGAGACCGAAAAACGGAGTCTGCTGGCGGAGAAGCAGCCGATGCTCCAGTTCACCACGCCGGAGAAGATCGGCGCCCTGGCGGTGTTCCTCTGCTCTGAGGGGGCCTCCACCATGACCGGCGCGCCACTCTCGATCGATGGCGGCTGGGTCGCGCATTGATGCAGGCTCCGGCTGAAGCAGGGCGAATTGCCGCCGCCCTCAACCGTTCGGCGGCGCTCATTCAGGCCATGACCCGGCAGGCTGTTTCGATCTCCGCCATCGTCAATGCCTGCGAGACGGCGATCCGCGGCGGCGGCAAGCTGTTGTTCTGCGGCAATGGAGGATCGGCGGCGGATGCCCAGCATCTGGCGACGGAACTGCTGATCCGGCTGCGCGGCCATGTGGCGCGCGAATCCTGGCCCGGTTTGGCGCTGACGCTCGATCCTGTCGCCCTCAGCGCCGCGGCCAATGATTTCGGCTTCGACCATGTGTTCGAGCGTCCGCTGCGCGGACTGGGCCGCGCGGGAGACGTGCTGTTCGGCATCACTACCTCGGGCCGCTCCCGGAACGTGCTGCTGGCGCTCGAGGCAGCGCG
>DASTAF010000178.1:0-3589 GCA_035713005.1 Acetobacteraceae bacterium | reverse complement strand
CGTGCTGACAAGATAGGGGCGCTACAGGCTGCGCCCGACGATGCGCCGGCTGAACCAGCCGATCACGGCGCGCTCCCGCGCTCCCCATTTCGCCGCGTTCAGCACCGCCGCGCCGGAGGCCGGAGGCAGGATCGCGGGGGGCGGCGGAGAGGCGGTCACCGGCCAGTATGGCCCATCCCCGTCCGACCGCATGCGCAGCCGCTGCACCGAGGGCCGGTTGACGAAGGCGATAAAGCGCTCCGCCTTCCGCCGCCGGGCCGCCGGCAGCCCCTTCGCCATCACGATGACGCTGGGGGCGGCATAGGCGGGGCGGGGAATCGTCACCCGGAGCGCCTTGTCGAGACTCGCCGCGTGGAGCGCGGTGGACAAGGGCATGACGCCGACCGAGATCGAGCCGCTGCGCAGCGCCGCCAGGACATCCGAATCATCGGCGTAGATGTGCAGGCCGGCATGCTTCAGCGCCCGGATGAAGGGCTTGCCGCCCGGCCAGCCGCCGCCGCTTTCCAGCATCCCGGCGAGCAGCGGATAATCCCCCTGGGACAGCAGCGGGTCGCTCAGCCCGACGATGCCGCGATAGCGGGGGCCGGTCAAAGCGGGCCAGTCCGGCGGCGGCTGCAGATAGGGATCGGCGGCGGTGACGAACACGCCGGCGAGGGTGAAGCCGGTCGGCACATAGGCGGCATCCGGGCCGAGCATCGCCTTTCCCCGTTTGGTAAGGCCTGAAGGTTCCGGCAGCCCATGGGCGAGCAGCCCGCGCTGATCCAGCGCGGTGGCGCCCGGCGCGTCATTGAACCAGGCGAGGCTCCAGCGCGGATGCCGCCCCTCGGCGGCGATGTGGCCGAACAGCGCGCCGGTGCGGAAGGAGGCGACGCGCACCGGAATGCCCGTTTTCCTGGTGAATGCCGCCGCGACCGCCGGGCCGCAGCCGAGGGCGGAATAGAGCACCAGGCCCTGGCGCGGCTGCGGCCGGGCGATGCCGATGCCCATTGCCAGCGCCAGCCCCGCCATGATGGCGCGAAGCCTCATATCGCCGCCGCCACCCGCTCGATCACCCCGCTCCAGTCATAGGGGCGGCTCTGGCGGAACAGGCGGAGCGACGGATACCAGGGGCTGTCATCCCGCCCCAGCAGCCAGCGCCAGTCCGGCGCGTAGGGCAGGATGACGAAGGCGGGACGGCCCGAGGCGCCGGCCAGATGGGCGACGGAGGTATCGATCGTCACCAGCAGGTCGAGATTGTCCAGGATCGCCAGCGTGTCGGCGAAATCCTCGATGGCCGGGCCGAGATTGACCAGCGGCGCGGCGCCGAAATACGAGCCGATCTGGGCGATCTCGTTCCCCTTCTGCACCGTGACGATGGCGAGGTCGTCCCGCGCGAGGAGCGGCGCGAACTGCGCCAGCTTCACGCTGCGCTTGCGGTCGTTCTTGTGGGTGGGCCGCCCGGCCCAGACCAGCCCGATCCGCTTGCGGCCCGGCGGGGCGAGCAGATCGAGCCGCCGCTTCCAGGCCGCGGCCCTGGCGGGATCGGCGCGCAGATAGGGGATGGGGGCGGGGATGGTTTCCAGCCGGGTGCCGGCGAGGCGCGGCAGGCCGGAGAGCGGGACATAGGCTTCGAAATCCCCGGTCGCCTCCCAGCGGGTGACGATGCGGCCAAAGCCCGGAACCTGCCGCAGAACCGGCACCAGATCGCCGCGGCAGGCCAGGACCGGCGCGGGGGCGCGCTCCGCCACCCAGGGAAGATAGCGGGCGAACTGGATGCAGTCGCCGAAACCCTGATCGGCGACGATCAGCAGCCTCCCCGGCGGCAGGGGCGAGCCGTCCCATTGCGGCTTTTGGGTTTTCGGCAGCATGCCCTCGGCCTGCTTCAGCCGGAACCGCCATTCGTAGCTCTCCCAGCCTTCCGCGAACTGCCCGCGCAGCAGGAGAATTTCCGCCCGCTCGAAATGCGCCTCGGGGAAGGCCGGATCGAGCGCCGCCGCGCAGTCGGCGGCCTCCAGCGCCGCGTCCAGCTCCAGCCTTTCGTAGCGGATCAGCGCCAGGTTGAACCATGCATTTCTGTCCTCCGACGCCAGCTCCACCGCCCGTTCGGCCATGCGCAGCGCGTCGTTCAGCCTGCCCGCCGCGCGGTAGATCTCGCAGATATTGCGGGGATAGATGGCGATTTCCGGCGCCAGTTCGAGCGAGCGCTCCATCCGCTCGACGGCCTGGGCGATGCGGCCGCGCCGGTAGGCGATGATTCCGGCGAGATGCAGCACGTGCGGATGGTCCGGGGCGGCGCGCAGCGCCCGCTCGGCCAGATCCTCCGCCTCCGGCAGCCGATTCTCGCGCTCGTACTGGTTGATCTCGGTGAAGATTTCCCCGAGCGTGACCTTGCGTGCCCCCTGGACCGCGCCGCTCATGCCGCCTCCCGCGCCGCGCCGCGATAGCCGAGCCGCTCCAGCCAGGGTTCGAGCGGGGGCATGGCTTCGGCGAGGACCGGGCCGAAGGCGCGATGGCGGTACAGGCCGCGCCGGTGCGGCGGCTCGCGGAGAGCCTGATGCTCCGGCGCGCGCGGGACCGGGCGGGGCGGGGCGGCGAGCAGTCCGGCCGGATCGGCGCGGATGCCGATGAAGTCCAGGACCCGGCGCAGCGTGGCTTGCGGATCGGCCACCAGCTCCTCGTAGCGCACCGGCAGGTAGCGGAGCGTCATCTGGCCGCGGAAATGGCCGATCATCGACATCTGGATGTCGTACAGCCTCGCCAGGCTCTCCAGGGTGACGCCGGCGCCGCCCTCGTAGAGCCGGTCCTGCGCGAAGCCGGAGAGCACGACATCCAGCGGGTGGCGCAGCAGGTGGATGACGGGCGCCGCAGGAAACAGCAGGGCGGCGAGGCCGAGGGTCCAGGGCAGGCCGGGCGAGCGGTCGGTGACGAAGCGCGTTTCCCCGGTGATCACCCCGCGTTCCCGCAGCAAGGCGAGATAGCGCTCCGCCAGCATGGGCAGCACCGCCCGCGCCTCGCCGGCCGCAAGCCCGGCGAGCGCCGCCGGATAGGGCAGATCGGGCCCGCCCAGCCCGGCGGCCAGCTTCGGCAGCAGCCGGGTGAGATCGTCGAGCGGCGCCCGCCCGTCGGCGGGATCGATACCCGGCGCCTGGGACAGAAGCTGTTCGAGCAGCGAAGTGCCGGAGCGCTGCACGCCCAGCAGGAACACCGGCATCGGGTGGGGGACGGGCGGCGGGCGGGGCAGGGCGGCGAGCTTCTCCGCCATGAAGGCCTCCCGCAGCGCCGTGGCGCGCGCCTCCAGCGGGGCCGGGTGGAAGCGGCGGCCCAGCCGGTGCTGATATTCGCGCCCGGCGCGATAGGCGGCGAAGGCCTCGCCGGGGCGGCCAAGCCGTTCGAGCGCCTGGCCCTTGGCGGCGGCCTCGCTGGCGGCGAGCGGCTGCGGCGCGATTTCCCGCTCCACCGCCTCGATGCGCTCCAGCGCGCCCCGGGCATCGCCCCGGCGCAGCAGCAGCAGGTTCCGCAGCAGGCCGAGCATCCGGTCCTCCGGCGCGGCGGCGCCCGGCGCGGTGGCGCGCGCCTCTTGAATAAGAGTCTCCGCCCGGTCCGGGTCGCC
>DASTAF010000177.1:0-6684 GCA_035713005.1 Acetobacteraceae bacterium | reverse complement strand
GACCGCGCGGCGCTTGCTGCGGATGACACGGTGCTGGTTCTCGGTGCCGCCGGCGGTGTCGGTCTTGCGGCGGTGGAGATCGCCAAGGCGAAAGGGGCGAAAGTCATCGCCGCCGCCTCCACCGATGCGAAATGCGCGATCTGCCGGGAGCATGGGGCGGATGCCACGATAAATTATGCCGATGAAGATCTGCGCGAGGCGATCAAGACGCTCACCGGTGGCAAGGGACCGGATGTCATCTATGATCCAGTTGGCGGGGCGCTGGCGGAGCCGGCCTTCCGCAGCATTGGCTGGCGCGGGCGCTATCTGGTGATTGGCTTCGCGGGCGGGCACATCCCGTCTTTGCCGCTGAACCTGCCGCTGCTGAAAGGAGCTTCGGTCATCGGCGTGTTCTGGGGTGAATTCGCGCGGCGAGAGCCGGAAAACCTCATCAGTCTGGTCCGGGACCTGTTTAAGCTTCTGGTGAGCGGCAGGCTGAGACCATTGATCTCGAAGCATTATCCGCTGGAAGCGGTGCCGCAGGCGCTGGAGGATATGGAAGCGCGGAAGGTTCTGGGGAAAGTTGTCATCATGCCCTGAATCAGAAATGACTCCAGCCGTTGGTGGTGAATGTTAGTGAATTGCCGTTGCCATCCAGCACGCGAACCTCCGGTGCCCCCGCGATAAACCGCCCGATCCGGGTTAGCGGCACATTTCCGCAAGCCGCACATAGTCGCGCCTCGGCCGCTTCCGGAGCCGCGAAAAGCAATTCATAGTCATCCCCGCCGGTAAGGCGCGTCTCCAGCCAACCATCACCCGCCGCGCGCGCCGCATCCGATGCAGGAACATCCACCGCACAAATTTCCGCGCCGAGTCCGCTCGCCCGGCAGATATGGCCGAGATCCTGGATCAGCCCGTCCGAAATATCGATGCAGGCATGGGCAAACTCCGCGAGAGGCAAGCCTATCCTTGGTGAAGGCAGCAGGCGCCGTGCAGTCAGATACCCTGTCGGATCGGCCAGCATCCCGCGCGCGGCCTCCAGCCCCAGCACCGCATCACCGATCGTGCCGGTCACGAAGATCCCATCCCCCGTCTTTGCACCAGACCGCCGCAGCGCCCGCCCCCGTGCCACCTCGCCGATCAATGTCGCCGTCAGACTGACAGCATGCTCGCTCGATGCGCTGTCGCCGCCGAACAGGCTGATGCGGAATTCAGCCTGATCCTGCCGCAGCCCATCAGCAAAGCCTGCAAACCATTCCTCCGGCGTCCCGCGCGGCACGGCAAAGGTCAGCAAATAGCCGGCCGGTGTCGCTCCCATTGCCGCCAGATCGGAAAGGTTGCGCCGCAGCAGTTTGCGCGCGATCAGGGCGGGATCGTCCTCCGGCAGGAAATGCACGTCCTCGATCATCTGATCGACCGTTAGAACGGCTTCGCATCCGGCGGATGGCGCCCATAGCGCCGCGTCATCGGCAAGCCCCAGAGCCTCGGCTCCGGCAAGCGGACGAAAATGCCGCGCGATCCGGGCGAATTCCGTGGGAAGCCTGCTTTCGCTCATCACTGATTGGGTGCCGCGAACTCCGGCGCCCGCAGCAGATGAGCCAGCCGATCCAGCACCGCGTTCACCATCTGCACCGCTTCGGGCTGCAGGAATCCATGTGCCACCTCGATATATTCATTGATGGCCACACGGGCAGGCGGGCCGTCCGGCATCCATAATTCCGCAGCACCAGCGCGCAGCACGGCGCGCAGCACCGGATCAAGCCGGGCAAGCGGCCAGTTCCGGGGCACCGCATCTGCGAGCATCGCATCGAGAACATCCTGCTGCTGCACGGCAACCCGCACGATCCGCCCGAACAGCGGCACATGGGCTTCCGGCACCCGTCCCTCTTCCAGTCCACCCATGCCCGGTATAGCCCCGATGCGGAAGCGCACGAACTGGTCGATGACGGTTTCCGCATTCTCCCCGCCATGCTCACTCTGATACAGCGCCTGCACCGCCGCCACCCTGGCCAAAGTCCTTGGTCCAGGCTGTGGATTTTTCATGCGGTCCATTCTCATGCTGCTCCCATGCGCCGCGCGATGGCGATCTGCTTCAGGCAGGCAACCGCGGCCTCCGCACCCTTGTTCGGCCCGGTTTCGGCGGAACGCTCCTCGGCCTGGGCAATGGTGTTCACCGTCAGCAAAGCCGTGCCCAGGCAAATTCCATATTGAAGCGCCACCTGCATCAATCCGTGCATGGCGGTGCTGCATATATAGTCGTAATGATCGGTTTCGCCGCGCACCACGCAGCCCAGGGCGATGAACCCGTCGAACCGCTGGTTTCCGCGCAGGGCGATACGCAGCGCCTGCGGCAGTTCGTAAGCCCCCGCCGCATCGATAACATCCCAGGAAGCGCCGCCCTGGCGCAGCAGGGCCTCGGCCGCCCAGGTCATGCCATCAACAATGCTCCGGTAATAGGGCGCGCGAATCAGCAGAATTCGCGGCGCGGCGCCCTGCATCTCCGGAAGTTCGGGCAAGGGCGCGTCAGCCGTGCTCATGACCCGATATGCCCTTCGATGGGCATCTGATCGACGATGTTCAGCCCGTAGCCTTCAAGCCCGATCACCGCGCGCTTGTGGTTGGAGAGCAGGATCATGTCGCGCACGCCAAGATCGCTGAGAATCTGCGCCCCGATGCCATAATCGCGCAGCGCCACATCAGGCCGGGCCGCGCCCGCCATCTGGCGCAGCCGCGCGGAAACGGCATCTGGCCGCGCCTCGCGGATCAGCACCACCACGCCCCGCCCCGCCGCGGTGATCTGCTTCATCGCTCCATGGAGATCGGCGCTGTGGCCGCCGCTCAGAATATCCCCCAGCGTATCCACCGCGTGCATGCGCACCAGCAAGGGTTCCGGCACGCCGACCTCACCCTTCACCAGCGCCAGATGCTCGACATGATCGATGCGGTTCTCGAAGGCGTAGAGCCGCCATGTGCCGCCCGCGCCATCCGGCATCGTGCCATGCTCGACCCGCCGGATCAGCTTCTCGGTGCGCCTGCGATGCGCAATCAGATCGGCGATGGTGCCGAGCTTCAGGTTATGCCGCTGGGCGAAGGCGACCAGATCGGGCAGCCGCGCCATGGTGCCGTCGTCGTTCATAATCTCGCAGATCACGCCAGCGGGCGTCAGTCCTGCCAACCTGGCGATATCCACCGCCGCTTCGGTGTGACCCGCGCGCACCAGCGTTCCGCCATCGCGCGCCATCAGCGGGAAGATATGGCCCGGCGTCACGATATCATCCCGTCCGCATTCCGGATTGATCGCCACCGCAATGGTGCGCGCGCGGTCCGCCGCCGAGATGCCGGTGGTCACACCCTCCGCTGCCTCAATCGAGACGGTGAAGGCGGTCTCCAGCCGCGAGCCATTGGCGGCGCTCATCAGGTTGAGCCCCAGCGCCTCGCAGCGCGCCCGCGTGAGCGCAAGGCAGATCAGCCCGCGCGCGTGCTTGGCCATGAAATTCACCGCGTCAGGCGTGGCGAATTGGGCAGGGATGACCAGATCGCCCTCGTTCTCCCTGTCCTCGTCATCGACCAGGATGAACATCCGCCCCGCCCGTGCCTCGTCGATGATCTCGGAGGCGGAGGCCAGATATTCATGCAGCGAGGCCGTTTTCAGAAAATCCATCATCGGAACTCCGCAAGCCGCGCGACATAACGCGCCAGCATGTCGATCTCGAGATTGACCCGCTCTCCGGCATCGAGCGTGCCGAAACTGGTGGCGATCTCGGTATGGGGAATGATGTTGACGCCGAATTCCGTGCCATCCACCTCGTTCACCGTCAGCGAAACGCCGTTGATGGCGATGCTGCCCTTGGGGGCAATGAACTTCGCCAGTTCATCCGGCGCGCGGAAGCGCAGCCGCGTCGAGCCATGCTCGGGAATACGGCTCACGACGATCCCTACCCCATCCACATGGCCGGAGACGATATGGCCGCCCAGTTCATCTCCCACCCGCAACGCCGCCTCCAGATTGACGGCAGCCCCTGGAGCCCATCCGCCCAGGGTAGTCTTTGAAAGCGATTCCGCCGAGACATCGACGGCGAACCAGTCCAGCCCGCGATCCACCACGGTGAGGCAGCATCCGCTGCAGCAGACGGAGGCGCCGATGGCGATCTTCGAAAGATCGGCCCAGACCTGGTTGCGTTCCGGAGCGGAGATGATGAAGCGCGCATCCGCATCCTCGCCTGGCGGCCTCGCTTCGCGCACCGTCCCGATGCCGGTGATGATTCCCGTGAACATCAGCCCCTTCTCCGAAACAGGCTCAGCATGTCATCACCCCATTGCTGCTGCCGCACCGGCTTGAAGCGCGGCATGGCGGAAAGTTCACTGACGCCAAAGGCCTGCGCCGCCGGGAATCCGTCCCCGCCCATCACCGAAGGCGCGTGGAACCAGGCAAGTTCGTCCACCAGATCGGCCCGCAGCAGAGCAGCCGCCAGTGTGCCGCCGCCTTCGGCCAGAACCCGCGTCACCCCTTCCCTCGCCAGCGCGGTGAGCGCATTGGCAAGATCGACGCCCACTGAACCCGCGGCCACCTCGATAACCCGCACACCCGCATCCTCCAGCGCCGCCCGGCGCATTCCATCTGCCCCATCGCGATGCAGAATCCATAGGGGGACCTGCCGCGCGCCCTGCACCAGCCGGCTGGTGAGCGGCGTGCGCAGATGCGAATCGAGAACCACCCTTATGATGGGGCTGGAACGGAAGCCTTCAATCCGGCAGGTCAGTTCGGGGTCGTCCTGCAGCACCGTCCCCACTCCGACCATCACCGCGTCGAAGGTGCCGCGCATGGCATGGGCGGCGCGGCGGGAGGCATCACCGGTGATCCACTGGCTCTCGCCGGACCTCGTGGCGATCCGCCCGTCCAGCGTGGAGGCGAGCTTCAGCCGCAGCAGCGGCCGGCCACGCTGCACCACGCTGAAAAAGCCCGCATTCACCGCCTCGGCCTCGGTCTCCAGGACATATTCGATCACCTCGATGCCGGCGGCTTTCAGCATCGCAACGCCCTGGCCGTTGACGCGCGGATCAGGGTCGCGCACCGCCACCACCACCCGCGCCACCCCGCTATCGGCCAGAGCCGCGGCACAGGGCGGGGTTCTGCCGTGATGGGCGCAGGGTTCGAGGGTAACATAGGCCGTCGCACCCCGCGCCGCCTCGCCTGCCATGATCAAAGCCTCGGTCTCGGCGTGGGGCCGCCCGCCCGACGCGGTGCGTCCACGCCCGATCACCTGCCCGTCCTTGACGATCACGCAGCCCACCGTGGGGTTCGGCGCGCATTCTCCCAGCCCTCGCCGGGCCAGGAAAATCGCCGCGCGCATATGAGCAAGATCCTCGGATTCAGTCACTGGATGCATCCATGCTGCCAAGGAAAGTCTCGAAATCCCGCGCCTCGCGGAAATCGCGGTAGACTGAGGCAAAGCGCACATAGGCCACCGCATCCACCTCCTTCAGCGTGTCCATCACCAACTCGCCAATCGCCTTGGAGGTGATTTCCGCTTCGCCACTGGCTTCCAGCTTGCGCACGATGCCGTTGACGATCTGCTCGATCCGCTCCTCGTCCACCGGGCGCTTGCGCAGCGCGATGCGGATAGAGCGGGCGAGCTTGTCCCGGTCGAACAGCACCCGCCGCTCGTCGGACTTGATCACCACGAGCTCTCGCAGTTGAACCCGCTCGATGGTGGTGAAGCGCTGGCTGCAGCGCGGACAGAAGCGCCGCCTGCGGATCGCGCCGCCATCCTCGGTGGGCCGGCTGTCCTTCACCTGGGTATCGGCCTCGCCGCAGAAGGGGCAGCGCATCGGCTGACCTCAGGCGGCGCGATAAATTGGAAAGCGCGCGCACATTGCCTTCACCTTGGCGCCTACGGCCGCCTCCGCCGCACTGTTCGAACCGTCATTCGAAGCCGCCAGACCGTCCAGCACCTCGCCGATATAGGCCCCTACCTCGCGGAACTCGGCCGGACCGAAGCCGCGGGTGGTCGCCGCCGGAGTACCGAGGCGGATGCCGGAGGTGATGGCCGGCTTCTCCGGATCGAAGGGAATGGCATTCTTGTTGGTGGTGATGTGGGCGCGCTCCAGCGAGGCTTCCGCGGCCTTGCCGGTCACCCGCTTGGGCCTGAGATCGACCAGCATCAGATGGCAATCCGTTCCGCCGGTGACGATGTCGAGCCCATGCTCCACCAGGGTCGCCGCCAGTACCTTCGCATTCTCCGCCAGCGCCTGCTGATAGGCACGGAACTCGGGGCGCAGCGCCTCGCCGAAGGCCGCCGCCTTGGCCGCGATCACATGCATCAGCGGCCCGCCCTGCAGGCCGGGAAACACGGCGGAGTTGATCTTCTTGCCGAGATCGAGATCGTTTGAAAGGATCATTCCGCCTCGCGGCCCACGCAATGTCTTGTGGGTGGTGGTGGTCACCACATGGGCGTGCGGCAAAGGCGAGGGAAACAGCCCGGCCGCCACCAGTCCCGCGAAGTGCGCCATGTCCACCATGAAATAGGCGCCCACCTCGTCCGCCAGCTTGCGGATGCGCGGAAAGTCGATGAAGCGCGGATAGGCCGAGCCGCCGGCGATGATCAGGCGCGGCCTGTGCTCGCGGGCAAGGCGCTCAAGCTCCTCGTAATCGAGCAGCCCATCCTCCCGCCGCACCCCATACTGCACTGGCTTGAACCACTTGCC
>DASTAF010000176.1:0-5779 GCA_035713005.1 Acetobacteraceae bacterium | reverse complement strand
ATCCCGCTCCGGTTTCCACCCGATGATCCCGCCGGTTCGCGACTGGGCGCAGACCCATCAGGGCATGGTTCGGCGGCACAATGAGGATGCCTGCCTCGCCCGGCCCGATCTCGGCCTCTGGGCGGTCGCCGACGGGGCGGGCGGCCATCATGCCGGAGACCTCGCCTCCGGCATGATCATCGAGGCGCTCACCCGGCTGCCGCCCGGGCTTCCGGCGGGGGAATTCCTTGCCGCCCTGCGCGAGACGGTGACGGAGACGCATGCGGCCCTGCGCGGGGAGGCGGCGGCGCGCGGGCCCGGCACCATCATCGCCTCCACCCTGGTTATGCTGGTGCTGCGCGAGCGCCATTTCGCCTGCCTCTGGGCCGGCGATTCCCGCGCCTATCTGCTGCGCGGCGGCGAGTTCATCCAGATCAGCCGCGACCACTCACTGGTGCAGACCCTGGTGGATGCCGGCCGGCTGAGCGCCGCCGAGGCGGAGCGCCATCCGCAGGCAAATATCATCACCCGCGCCATCGGCGCCGACAGCCCCGAGATCGAACTCGACAAGGTGATCGGCGAGACGGAGCTTGGCGACCGCTTCCTGCTCTGCTCGGACGGGCTGACCAAAATCCTGCCGGAGGAGGAGATCGCGGCGCTGCTCGCCTCGCCGGATGGCGTGCCGCCGACCGAGTTGCTGATCGCGGCGGCGCTGGCACGGCAGGCGAATGACAACGTGACGGCGGTGGTAGTCGAGCTGGGCGTTCCGGATTCGGCGTGACGACTTCTTGCCAGCGCCACGGTAGTTACATTATCTTCATGATTCGTTAGATTGCTGCTATCGGCCCGTTATCGAGGCGAAGGAGCTTGGGATGGGGACGGTGCCTGCAAGGCATGGGCGATGCGGGCTCCGGCGCGGGCTGGCGATCGCCGTGCTCTGCCTCGGCGCGCTGCCCGCCCATGCCCAGTCCGTGCCGCCCGCGCTTCTCAACCAGGTGCCGCAAGTATCGCCGCTGCCGCATATCCTGCCCATGCCGAAGCCGCGCCTGGGCGGCAGCCTGCCGAATTTCCGCCCCCTGACGCCCGAGGCGGCGGTGCCGAACGCCCGCGTTCCAGTACGCTCGGTCGCGGTAATCGGCGCCACCGCCTTTCCCCGCGCGCGGCTCGATGAGGTAACAGCCCGGTTGACCGGCCCTGCGGTGCCGCTGGCCCGGATCGAGGCGGCGCGGCGCGGCCTGGTCTCGCTCTACCGCCGGCACGGCTACGTGCTGACGGCGGTTTCCGCCGAGATCGACGCCGCCGGGGATCTGCGCTTCATCGTCACCGAGGGGCGGATCGTCTCGGTCAAGCTCTCGCACAATATCGGCCCGGCGGGAACGCTGGTGCTGCGCTTCCTGGATCATCTGACCCATGAGCGCCCGGTGCGGGAAGCCTCGCTGGAGCATTGGCTGCTGCTGGCCGAGCGGATTCCCGGGCTCGACGTGAGCGCCGTGCTGCAGCCGGATGCCGCGACGCCCGGATCCCTCACCCTGGTGGCCGATTTGCGCCGCCGCCCCGTATCCGGCCTGCTCACCGCCGATAATCGCGCCTTCGGCGAAACCGGCCCCGCCGAGGGGCTGGCGGTGATGGATGTCAACAGCCTCAGCCAGTTCGGCGACCAGACGGAATTCTCCCTGTTCCACACTTCCGCCGACACCAATAATTTCGGCCAGGCGACGGAGAGCTTCTTCATCGGCTCAAGCGGGCTGCGGGCGAGCCTCTATGCCGGGGCGGGCCGCGCCCAGCCGGGCGGGATTCTGCGCGAGATCGGCTATCGCAGCCATCTCGACGTGTTCGGCGCCAGCCTTTCCTATCTGCTGGCGCTGCGGCGCGGGGAATCGCTGGGCGCCGCCCTGCATCTAGACGGGACCGAAAACCGGATCGACACCGCGACCAGCGTCATCGGCGGCCTCTCGGGAAGCAGCCGGGATTCGGTGCGAGCCCTGCGCGGAGAACTCAAGGAAGCCTTCGCGGATGACGCGCTGGGCGGGGACCGGACGGCGCTGAGCACGGCATCGCTCGAACTCTCCAAGGGGCTGCACTGTCTCGGCGCCTCGGCCAATGGCAGGGATGATGCCGGGCGGCTCGGCGAGCGGATCGACTTCTGGAAGCTGGACGCGGCCCTGGCCCGGACGCAGACGCTGTTCTCCCCCTGGAACGGCGCTTCCATCGCTGTGCGCGGCGAGGCGGGCGGCCAGTTCACCACCGACATATTGCCGCCCTCGGAGGAATTCTATCTCGGCGGCAGCCGTTTCACCCGTGGCTATTATTCCGGCGAGGTGACGGGAGACCGGGCGCTCTACGCCAGCGCCGAGTTGCAGCTCGACACCGATATCGCCTTCGGCCTGCTCGGGCGGCACTTCCGCCTCGGCACCCAGTTCTACGGCTTCTACGACTGGGGCGAGACCTGGCAGAACCGGCATATCATCGGCGAGAGGCCGAACGATCACCGGCTCGAATCGGCGGGAGGCGGCATCCGCATCGGGCTGACGCGGCGGCTGGAATTCGACGTGGAGGCGCTGCACCGCTTCGCCACCCGCCTGGTGCCGCTGGGCAGCGGCGTCGCCCCGCTCGCCGGCATGGCGATCTACTGGGGCGTGCTGGCGCGCTACTGATGGAAGCGATTCAGGTCAGCCAGGGGATGAAGATGGGACGCCGCCTGCTGCTCGCTTCCACCGCCATCACCCTCGTCCTGCTCGGCCGCACAGCGCAGGCCCAGATGCCCCCGCCGGACGCCACGCCCCAGGGCGGCACGGTGGTGGGGGGTGCCGCCAGCATCGCCCGCGCTCCGGGCGCGGTCACCATCACCCAATCCAGCCCTCGCGCCGCCATCGACTGGCGGAGCTTCAATGTCGGGGCGAAGGCGCGGGTGACGTTCAGGCAGCCGGATGCGCGGGCCATCGCGCTCAACCGGGTGGTGACCGACACGCCGTCCGTCATCGCCGGGCGGATCGACGCCAACGGACAGATCGTGCTGATGAACCAGTCCGGCGTGATCTTCACCAGGGGGTCGCAGGTGAATGCCGAAAGCCTGGTGATCAGCACCTCCGGCATCTCGGCCAGAAACTTCATGGCCGGGCATCTCGATTTCACTGCGCCGCCCCGGCCGGGCGCGCGCATCGTCAATCGTGGCCGCATCACCATGAAACAGGCGGGGCTCGCCGCCTTCGTGGCGCCGCAGGTGGTGAACCGGGGGGTGGTGACGGCGAGGCTCGGCCATGTGATCCTCGCCGGCGCCTCCGCCTTCACCCTCGATCTCCAAGGAGACCGGCTGATCTCGCTCGACGTGACGCGGGCGGTGCGCCGGATCGATCTCGGTGGCCGTCAGGTGGACGCGCTGGTGACCAATCAGGGCACGATCATCGCCGATGGCGGATCGGTGACGCTTTCCGCCCGCGCCGTGGACGGGCTGATCCAGCAATTGCTGAATGTCGGCGGGACGATCCGGGCGGACAATTTGGGCGCATCGGCGGGCACGATCACCATACAGGGCGTCGGCGGCGATCTGCGGATCGCGGGAAGCCTGCTGGCGCGCGGCAAGGCGGCGGGCGAAGCGGGCGGGACCATCGGCGCTGATGCGAGCGGGACGGTCCGGCTGACCCGCATGGCGCGCATCGACGCCTCGGGCCCCGCTCATGGCGGGGTGATCGCCCTGGGCACGGAGGCGGCGAAAAGCGCCCCGCGCGCGGCGGCGGTGACCATCGCCAGAGGTGCGATGGTGACGGCCGATGCCACCCGCGCCGGAGCGGGTGGGTCGATCACCGTGCTTTCGCGCGAGCGGACGGTGGAGGATGGCGCGCTCTCCGCCCGGGGCATCGGCGGCGCCGGCGGGCGGATCGAAACCTCGAGCGACAGGGTGATTTCCATCTCCGGAACGGAGAGCGTCGTCTCCCTGGGTGGGAGGCCGGGCGAAATCCTGCTCGATCCAGCGACGCTGGTGATCGCCGCCCCCGGTGATCGCGGCGCTTCGGCGGGCATCGCTTCCACTTCTGGCGGTGGAACCACGGTGACGACGGTCGGGCTCACCGCCATCGGCACCTCCTATGTCGATCCCGCCATGCTCGGCGGTCTTTCCGGCACCGTCATCCTGGACGCGGCGCGGCTGATTTCGGTGCAATCGGCGCTCGACATGCCCCAGGCCTCAGCGGTCACCCTGAATTCGGGCGGGGATATCTCGGTCGCGGCGCAGATCAGCCTCGCCGGCTCGCTGGAAATCGATGCAGGCAGGCATATCGCCATCGGCGCGCCCGTCATCGGCGGCGCGGTCGGCCTTTCCAGCCGGAACGGCGTCGCCGAGACGGGAGGCGGGCTGATCGAGACGCCGCTGCTGGGTTCCGCCGGCACCATCGCGGGCGGGCTCGATCTTGCGGGGCCGAATGTCATCGGCACGATCGGGAACATCGCCATCTCCGGCGGCAATGCGGCCATATCCAGCACCGGCACGATGGCGATCGCCGGAACGCTCAGCGATCCGGGCGGGCTGGTTTCGCTTTCCGCTGACGCGCTGGATGAGGGCGAGACCGGCGCCATCGATGCGGGCAGCGGCAGCCTCGCGCTGGCGGGAGGCAGCGCCCTGCTTGCCAGCCCCTTCAACCGCTTCGCCACCCTCGCCGGCGCCAGGCTGAGCGGCAGCTTTGATCTGGCGGATCGCGCGCCGCTCGTCACCAGCGGCGCGGTAAGCGCGCATGACGCGACCTTCTCGGCGGCCGGGCTGGTCTTCGATGCGCCGGTCAGCACCGGAACCCTGGCCCTGTCGAGCAGCGCCGGCGTAAGCCAGGGCACGGGCGGCGCCATCGATGCGGAGACGCTGACATCGGGTGGCGGGACCATCGCCGGCAATGCGCTGCTGGGCGACGCGGCCAACAACATCGGCACGCTGAGCAATTTCACCGTGGCGGGCGATGCGATGGTGGAGACTTCCGGAGTCCTCCGGCTGGAGGGGGCGGTGGATATCGCCGGGGCGCTGGCCCTCGGCGCGCCGGGCGGGTTGACCGAGGCGGGAACCGCTTCGCTCGAAGCCGCCACCCTCTCCGGAATCGGCAGCTTTGCCGGCCCCGTCTCGCTCGCGGGAGGCAATGACATCGCGACACTGGGCGGTTTTGATACCGGGGACAGCCTGCTGCTGCGGGATGGTACGTCGCTTGAAATCTCCGAGCCGGTTACCGCCTCGTCCATCGCCCTGATCGATGCCGGGACGCTGGACCTCGCCTCCTCCCTATCGGTCACCACGGGCGGATCGGTCGGCCTGACGGCGGATGGCATGACCGATGCCGGCGGCACCATCATGGCGCCAGGCGGAATGGTCAGCCTCGTCCCGCTAAGCCCGGGGAGGCCGGTCGTCATCGGCGGGACCGATCCAGATATGCTCGATTTGAGCATATGCCTGCTGCAAACGGCAGGAGACGCCGCCACCCTGGCGCTGGGTTCCACAGATTCCGGCCCCCTCACCGTCGCGGCGCCGGCCGATCTGGCGGTTCCCGACATCATCCTGCGCGGTGGCGGCATCGCCCTCGATGCCGCACTCGGCGCCCCAGACACGCTCGATCTGGAAAGCACGGCGGGAATCACCCAGCGAGCCGCCTTTTCCGCCCAGGCTCTGACCGGCTCGGCTTCCGGCATGGTTTTGCTTGGCATGCCGAACCTGATCGGAACGCTGCAGGGTTTTTCCGTGCCAGGCCAAACTTTCCTGCTGCGGGATCGGGCGGGGCTCTCGGTCTCCGGGCCGGTCGGGGCGGAGAATATCGGGCTGGATGCGGCCAGC
>DASTAF010000175.1:0-6752 GCA_035713005.1 Acetobacteraceae bacterium | reverse complement strand
GATCAGCCGATGCACCGGATTATCCGCGAGATGCGGATAGGCGACATGGCCCTGCACCCCGCGCACGGTAATCCGCGCCGAGATCGAGCCCCGGCGGCCGATCTTCACCACGTCCCCCAGCCTCGCCACGCTGGTCGGCTCGCCGACGAGGCAGAAATCCGGCAAGGCCTGCCAGGCCAGCAGCGCCTCCAGCAGTTTCGCCGTGCCATCGACCGCCTCGCCCTCCTCGTCGCCGGTGATGAGCAGGGAGATGCTGCCATTGAGGGGGCCGGATTCCAGCCGGTCCGCTGCCGCGGCGGCGAAGGCGGCGATGGCGCCCTTCATGTCCACCGCGCCCCGGCCATAAAGCATGCCGTCCTCGACGATGCCGCCAAACGGATCGAACCGCCAGCCCTCGCCGGGCGGCACCACATCGGTATGCCCGGCAAAACCGATATGCGGCGAACCTTCGCCGATCCGGGCGACGAAATTTTCGACATGGCCGAAGCGCAGCCGGGTGACGGCGAAGCCCAGTCGTTCCAGCGCCCCGGCCAGCACGTCCTGCGCGCCGGCATCCTCCGGAGTGACCGAGGGGCGGCGCAGCAATTCCTGCGCCAGGGGGAGAGGATCGTTCACGCGCGCAGCAACTCGTTGATCGCGGTTTTCGCCCGGGTCTGCGCGTCCACCCGCTTGACGATCACCGCGCAGGCGAGGGAGGGGCCGGGCGTGCCATCCGCCAGCGGCCTGCCCGGGAGCGAGCCCGGCACCACCACCGAATAGGCGGGGACGCGGCCGAAATGAACCTCGCCGGTCGCGCGGTCGACGATGCGGGTGGAGGCGCCGAGGAACACCCCCATGGAGAGCACCGCCCCGCGCTCGACGATGACACCCTCCGCCACTTCGGAACGGGCGCCGATGAAGCAATCATCCTCGATGATCACCGGATTCGCCTGCAGCGGCTCCAGCACCCCGCCGATGCCGACGCCGCCGCTGATATGGCAGCCCTTACCGATCTGCGCGCAGGAGCCGACCGTGGCCCAGGTGTCGATCATCGTGCCTTCGCCGATGCGCGCGCCGACATTGACGAAGCTCGGCATCAGAACCACCCCCGGGGCGATATAGGCGGAGCGGCGCACCACCGCGCCGGGCACCGCCCGGATGCCGGAGGTGGCGAATCGCCCCGCATCCCAGCCCGCGAATTTCAGCGGCACCTTGTCGAAGACCGGAGCGCCGCCATGCTGCATCACCGTGTTGCCGGAAAGCCGGAAGGAGAGCAGCACCGCCTGCTTCAGCCAGGAATTCACCCGCCAGCCGTCTTCCCCCGGCTCGGCGATGCGCGCCTCGCCCCGGTCCAGCAGGTCGAGCGCGGCGAGAACGGCGTCCCGGTCGGCGCCCCTGGTATCGGGGTTGAGCTGGTCGCGCCGCTCCCAGGCGGCGGCGATGGCGGTTTCAAGCGTCGCGGCGGTCATCGGACTCCCCCAGAGTTTCCCGCAAGGGCGGAAATGCGGCGCGACCATGGGCAGCGATGCCGGCGCTGTCAACGTGCGGCGAAATAGGAGCGGAAGAGGCGTTAACTTCCTGTTTATCGCCATCTGCCATGGTTCCGGCAACCGAAGCGTGGACCTCATTGAACATCATGGCATTCGATTCCCAGCTAAACCTCGATCAGCGGATCAAGGCGCTCAGCGAAGCCCTCGCCAGCGTCGCCGCCATCGTCGATCCGGAAACCGCGGTCTCCGCCGCCTGCGCCCTGCTGGCGCGGCAGCTGAACGGCGCCAGCGTGGCGATCCTGCGCGGCGATGCGCAGGAAACCGTGGCGATGGCGCAGTTTCCGGCCACGGACCAGGCGGCGGGGCTTTATCCGCTCTTCCCCGGCACTCAGGATGCGCATGCGAACCCGGACGTGCTGACGGCCGATCTGGTCTGCGCGGGTGGCATCCCGGCTAAGCTGGTCGCCCGGCGGGGGCGGCGCGAGCAGCCCTTCGACAGCGGGGAGAGGCGGGTCTTCCTGATGATGTCGGGGCAGATCGCCCCGCTGCTGCAGCGGATGGGGGACGTGCCCTCGCGCCAGTATTCCGGCCCGGTCGATGCCGAGACCGGCATCTGGGGCTCCGCCCGCTTTCTGGAGGAAGCCGCGCGCCGGTTCGACCGGCTGGACATCGAGGAGCGGGCCGGCACCATGCTCGTCTTCGGCTGGGTGCGGAGCGATGGCTCCTCGGCCCCCGAGGCCAGCGGGGTCATCGTGCGCGCCTCGGTCGAGGTGCTTCAGGACATGCTGCGGCCGACCGATCTGCTCGGGCGGATCGGCCCGTTCCGCCTGGCGGCATGGTGCGACGGGGTGGATCACCTGATCGCGGCGGAGCGGGCGGAGCGCATCGGCTCACGGCTCGACGCCCTGCTCGCTCCCTCCGCCCGCCATGTGGCGATCGGGATCGCCACCCGCTGGCCGCACCGGCGCGACGACACGACGACGCTTCTTGAGCAGGCCGGGGCGGCGCTGCTGAAGGCGCGGGCCGCCGCCGCCCTGAAGAAGCATCACATGACTTATGTCTGGCAGCAGTCGGACGGGGTCATGTAGCATCCCCGCCATTGGCGGCGCTGGCGGGCTTCACGTCCAGGAACCGCTTCAGAAGCTCGTCCCCGTCGATGCGTTCCTCGGTCAGGGCCATGGCGAGAACCTCGCCACCGAATACCGAAGGAGCGAGGATCATGTCCGGATAAACCCGGCGCACCCGCTCCAGATTCTTCCGGCTGCTGACGGCGGCAACCTTCTTCGCCTCGGTGCCGAGCTCCCGCAGGGCGAGGATGACGAAGGCGTTCTCCGAGTCATCATCGGAAAGGGCCAGAACCGCCTGGGCATGCTCCGCCCCGGCGGTGCGCAGCGCCTCCAGCTCGGTCGGATCGCCGATGACGATCTCGGCGTCGCCGAAGCTGCTGTTCTCTTCCTCCAGGATCACGATCACGGATTCATCACGGGCGCGCAATTCGCGCACCGTGTTGTGGGCGAGCGGGCCCTTGCCGGTGATGATGTAGTGGTTGACGCGCTTCATCTTGGGTTTCCTCGGGCCGAGCGACTGGTTGATCCGGTTCTGCACCAGCGGGCCGATGACGGCGGTAAGGGCGGTGGCGAAGATGGTGAGGCCGAGAATGATGACCGAGACCACGAACAGCCGGGCTTCCGGCGTTTTCGGATCGATGTCGCCATAACCCACCGTGGACATCGTCACGATGGAGAAATACAGCGCATCCGGCATGGTGGTGATGGGCGGGGAGAAGCCGGGCCCGAGCAGCAGCGAGCCCAGCACCGCATAGACCAGGAGCAGGATCACCGAGGCAACGGCGAAGAGCGTGCCCGCCGCGAGGGATGAGCGCCTGAACGTATCCCGCGCCAGCAGCAGCGCGACCAGCAGCAGAATGACATAGACGATCTGCCCGGTGAACAGGCTGCCGGTGGTGTGATCAATTGCCAGGGCGAGCTGCGCGATGGTGATCAGCAGGGCCGAAAGCCAGGCGAGCCGCGAGCGGGCGAGCAGGCCGAGCGCGATGATGATCTGCAGGATGCCGACGATCGCGGTCGGCACGCCGATCAGCACCAGCTTCGGCATGTGCCCCGCGATCGGGTGGAGCGCCTCGACCATCTTGTTCAGGTTGAGGTGCAGATACTTGAAGAAGAACCGCCGGATCGGCAGCAGCAGGGCAAAAACGCCCGCTCCGCCCACCGCGAGCGCCAGCGGGATGTGCGGGAACCACAGATCGAGCCGGAAGCGCCGGTATATCCGCCGGTTGAGGACGCGCAGCCTTCCGCCGGCCGCGGCGAGGAGTCTAGGCACGAAGGGCGATGTCGAAGCGCTCGATCACGGTGTTGGCCAGCAGCTTGCGGGCCATCGCCTTGGCGGCCTCGCGCGCCAGGACGGGATCGGATTCGGCGAGATCGAGCTCGATCACCTTGCCGACCCGCACCTCGCCGATGCCGCCAAAGCCCAGAACCTCCAGCGCATGGCCGATTGCCTTGCCCTGCGGGTCGAGCACTCCATCCTTCAGCATGACCGTGACCAGCGCTTTCACAGATGTCCTTCCTGTCGCATCATCGCCTCATTGCATCGTATCGGGGCCGCGCATGTCGCGCGAGCCGGCCTCGGGCAGAATCCCGAGCCGCTTGGCCACTTCCTGATAGGCCTCTTCCACCTTGCCGAGATCACGGCGGAAGCGGTCCTTGTCCATCTTCTCGCTGGTCTTGGCGTCCCAGAGCCGGCAGTTGTCGGGGCTGATCTCGTCGGCCAGCACGATGCGCATCTCGTCATTCTCCCAGAGCCGGCCGAACTCGACCTTGAAATCGACCAGCACGATGCCGACGCCGAGGAACAGCCCGGTCAGGAAGTCGTTGATGCGGAGCGTGAGATGGATGATGTCGTCCATGTCCTGCGGCGCCGCCCAGCCGAAGGCGGTGATATGCTCCTCGGCCACCATCGGGTCGTTCAGCGAATCGTTCTTGTAATAGTATTCGATGATGCTGCGGGGCAGGCGGGTGCCCTCGGCGATGCCGAGGCGGGTGCTGATGCTGCCGGCGGCCACGTTCCGCACCACCACCTCGATCGGGATGATCTCGACCTCGCGGATCAGTTGCTCGCGCATGTTCAGCCGGCGGACGAAATGGGTGGGAATGCCGATCTCGGCGAGGCGCTGCATCAGGAACTCGCTGATCCGGTTGTTCAGCACGCCCTTGCCGGTGATGACACCCTTCTTCTGGGCGTTGAAGGCGGTGGCATCGTCCTTGAAATATTGCACGAGCGTGCCGGGTTCCGGTCCCTCGAACAGGATCTTCGCTTTGCCTTCGTAGAGCTGACGGCGGCGGGCCATTGGCATAACCTCGTGAAACGGAGAGGCGGCGCGAAAGCCGCGCCGCGTTCGGAAGCCTTGATATACTGATGCTTCGCGCATTTCGCCATGCCCCTTCGCCTTGGGGCAGAAGCGCGCCGGCATCGCGTGTCAAATCGCCTCCTTCCGGCTAGATGAAGTTCATGGACCGTGCCGATTTCCCGATCTGGCGGACCGCCTTCTCGGGCCTGCTCGCCATGCTTGCCGCGTTGGGCGTCGCCCGGTTCGGCTTCGCCCCGCTCATCCCGGCGCTGACCACGGCGCATTGGGTATCCGCCCCGGCTGCCTTCGACCTCGGCACGCTCAACCTGTTCGGCTATCTGATCGGCGCCGCTATGGCGCGCCACCGCCGTCTGGTCATTCCGGTGCGGGCGGGGATCATCGGGCTGATGGCGCTGACGACGCTTTCCATGCTGGCCTGCGCGATCAACCTGGGCTTCTGGTGGTTCGCGCCCTGGCGATTGATTTCGGGCATCACCGGCGGGCTGCTGATGGTGCTGATGGGGCAGGCGGTGGTCGCCCGCGCCCCGGCGGCGAAGCGGGGCGTGGTGGGCGGACTGACCTTCGCCGGCATGGGCAGCGGGCTGACGCTCTCGGGCTTCCTGATCCCCTTCCTGCTGCGGGCGGGGCTGCCCGCAGCATGGCTGGCCCTGGGCGGGATATGCGGTCTGGCGACGCTGATCGTCATCCTCATCCTGCCACCGGAGCGGATGCCGCCAGCGCCGCCAGTGCCCGCGTCAATGCGGGCGAGGCCGGGCAGGGCGGTGCTGTGGCTTAGCATCGCCTACGGGCTCTGCGCCATCGGTTTCGTGCCCTATATCCTGTTCTGGTCGAATTTCATTGCTCTCGGCCTGGGCAGGGGTGTCGCGGCAGGCTCGGCTTACGCGGCGCTGATGGGAGTGGCCGCGGCTTTGGGGCCGCCCCTGGCCGGGCGGATGGCGGACCGGTTCGGCTTCGGCCCCACCCTTGCCGCCTGCTATCTGCTGATGGCGCTCTCGGTCGCCCTGCCGCTCGGCTTCACCGGTCCGGCGGCGCTCGCCGTTTCATCCGTGGGCGCGGGCGCCATCGCCATGGCGACGGTGATCCTCACCTCTGGGCGGGTGGCGGAGCTGGTTCCCCCATCCGCGGTGGCGGCAAGCTGGGGTGCTGCGACCCTGGCCTATTCGATCACCCAGGCAGCGGCAGCGGCGGGATTTTCCTTCCTGTTCCGGGAGACCGGCTCATACGCGCCCTTGTTCGGCATTGCGGCCCTGGCGCTGCTCGGCGCGTCCTTTCTTACCTTCCGCACGGCGCGGGAGGCGCTGGCCGTGGCATAGCTGGCATGGATCGGATGGAGGTCCGGGCCGGAATCGAACCGGCATACGCGGATTTGCAGTCCGCTGCATCACCACTCTGCCACCGGACCATCCGAAAGGCGGCACGCGCTTATCGGGCGGGGGCATCCTTCCGGTCAAGCCCCATCCGCCGATGTTTTGCCGAATGCCGGTCGCCGCACTATAGACCAGCCATCCGCAACCATGGAAGCTTCCTGATGCTCGCAAAGGACCAGCGAATCTCGGATCAGTTCTTCAGCCAGGCGCGCGCCTATATGGTGGACGGCCAGGTGCGCCCGAACAATGTCACGGATCAGCGCCTGATCGCGGCGATGCGGCTGCTGCCGCGCGAGCGCTTCCTGCCTCCCGAATGCGCGAGACAGGCCTATTTCGACACGGATGTGCGGCTGCCGAACGGGCGGGTGATGCTCTCCCCGCTCACCATGGCGCGGCTGGTGCAGTTCGCACTCCCGCGCCCCGGTGAGCGGGCGCTGGTGGTGGGCGCGGGCACCGGCTATGGCGCCGCGCTCGTCTCCGCCTGTGGCGCCGAGACCTGGGCGCTGGAGGAGGATGAGGGGCTGCGTG
>DASTAF010000174.1:0-2773 GCA_035713005.1 Acetobacteraceae bacterium | reverse complement strand
GGGCGGCAGCACCCGCTGCGGGTGGCGCATAATTTGCTGACCTGCGAGCCGACGCCCTATATCTGCCTGCGTCATGGCAAGGGCAAGTTTCCCATCGAGGCGCGGATCAGCCGCCCCGTCTATTACGAGCTGGTGGCGCTGGCGGAGCCGGGTTTCCATCAGGGAAGACGCATGTTCGGCGTCTGGAGCGACAGAGTGTTCTTTCCTCTCGGGGACATGCCCGCCGGCGAAGGATAAGGCGGCTTGACCGCCGATGAGCTGCGGGCGTGCCTTGCCGGTTGTGCCGGCCGGCCCAGCCCGGTCGGGACCAACCGCGCCGCCGCCGTGCTGGTGCCGATCGAGCCGCGAGGCGGCGTCTGGCTGACCCGCCGCACCGGCGGCCTGCCCAATCACGCCGGACAGGTCGCCTTTCCCGGCGGCAAGATCGAGCCGGACGACATGAGCCAGGAAGCCGCCGCCCTGCGGGAAGCGCAGGAGGAGGTGGGGCTCGATCCGGCGGGGGTGGAGCTTCTCGGGCGCATCGATGATCATGTGATCTCGACCGGATTCCACATCACCCCGGTGACGGCGCTGGTGCCCGAATCTCCACGTTTCACCGCGAATCCCAGCGAGGTGGTCGCGATCTTCCGCCTCGATTTCGATACCCTGCTCGACCCGCGCGCCCCGCAGCGGCGGCGCGGCGCCTACCGGGGGCAGGTGCGGGATTTCTGGGTCTGGCCTCATCCCGATCATGTGATCTGGGGAGCGACGGCGCGAATCCTGATGCAGCTCGCCCGGGTGCTGCGCGGCGAGGCCGATCCGGCTTGACGGATTTCCCCCCCGAGTTGCTGCGCGTCTGGGACATGGTGCCGGAAGCGCGCATCGCCGGCGGCGCGGTGCGCGACTGGCTGGCGGAGCGGCCGGTCGCGGATATCGACATGGCCGTGCCGCTGCGGCCCGAGGCGGTGCTGCGGCGGCTGGAGGAGGGTGGCATCCGCGCCGTGCCGACCGGGCTGGAGCATGGCACCGTCACCGCCGTGCTGGATAAAAAAAGCTTCGAGATCACCAGCCTGCGCCGCGATGTCGAGACGGATGGGCGGCATGCGGTGGTGGAATTCACCGATGACTGGGAGGCGGACGCAGCGCGGCGCGACTTCACCATCAACGCCATGTCGATGGACCGCAATCGCCGCATCTTCGATTATTTCAGTGGTCAGGACGATCTGAGGGCCGGGCGGGTGCGCTTCGTGGGGGAAGCCGCCAGGCGCATCGCCGAGGATTACCTACGCATCCTGCGCTACTTCCGCTTCTTCGCCCGCTATGCGCGCGGCGAGCCGGATGCGGAGGCCGTGGCGGCCATCTCGGCGCAAAAGCAAGGGCTTTCGCTGATCTCCGCCGAGCGGATCTGGAGCGAGCTGAAGCGCATCCTCGCCGCGCCCGACCCGCGCCGGGCGCTCGGCCTCATGCAAGCAACCAGCGTGCTGGCCTCGGTGCTGCCGGAAGGAGCCGATTCCGCGCGTTTCGCCCGGATGGTCGAGCGGGGGGCGCCTGCGGAGCCGCTGCTGCGGATGGCCGCGCTGCTGGCGGGCGATGCCGATGTCATGGCCTCGCGGCTGCGCCTCTCGGAAGCGGAGCGGACGCGGCTTGCGGCCCTGCGGGCCGCCCCTGCCCTGCCGCCTGATGCCGATGAGGCCGCACTCCGTCAGGCCCTGGCCGATGAGGAGCCCGACCTGCTGATCGCGCGCGCATGGCTGGCGGATGACGGGAAGGATCGCGCCGGGCTGCGCGGCAGGATCGCGGCCTCTCCCCGCCCTGTCTTTCCCCTGAAGGGGCGGGACGGACTGGAACTTGGAATCGCCCCCGGCCCGGCGCTGGGCGCGGCGCTCGCCGCCACGCGCCGGTGGTGGCTGGATGGCGGCTGCGTCGCGGACCGGGAAGCCTGCCTGAGCCATCTGGCGGGCCTGGCCGGGATCTCGACCCGATAGGTTAGCCGGTCTTGCCGGTGCCGGCCAGTTCGCCGGAACCCGATGCCTGGCCCTGGCCTTCAATCTTGCTCTGATTCCCGATAGTGGCGCCGGAACCGGAACGTACCTGTATCCGGTGCACCTTCTCCTGCGCCGCCGCCTTGGGCACGGTGATGGTCAGCACGCCGTTATGGAAGCTGGCGCTCACCTGGTCCGGCTTGGCAGCGAAGGGCAGGCGGATCGAGCGGGAGAAGCTGCCATAGGAGCGCTCGACGATGTGATAATTCTTGTTCTTGTCCTGATCCTCCTTCTCGGTCCGCTTCTCGCCGCGGATGGTCAGCAGATCGTTCGTCATTTCGATCTGGACATCGTCTTCCGCAACGCCCGGCAGTTCGGCCTCGATGCGGATTTCCTGCTCGGTTTCGCTCACGTTCATCCGGGGCGCTTCCATGACCGCGCCGGAACCCATGCCGGGCGCGCCACGCAGGGTGTCGTCGAACAGCCGGTTGATCTCCCGGTGCAGCATCAGGAAGGGATCGGCGGACCGGCCATAGCTGCCCTCGAAAACAAAGGGGATAATGGATCTTGCCATGATTTCCTCCTTTTCAACTGGTTTCGCAGCCTAGATGGGAAATGCCATGCAATTCTTCAAGATTGCAGGATTAGGCTGAAGGTTTCAGTTTTTATCGGCCCCGCCATGCCCGCCGCGAAAGCCGCTCGCGACCACATAAAGCTCGCGGCTGTCCTTGCGGCTCGCTTTCGGCTTGGCATGGCGCACCTCCCGGAAATGGCGCTTGAGCAGGGCGAGCATTTCCACCTGCGCCCCGCCC
>DASTAF010000173.1:0-3535 GCA_035713005.1 Acetobacteraceae bacterium | reverse complement strand
CGGAATCCAACTGAATCGCCCCCAGTATCACCCAGGCTTCGGCAAGAGCCGGAATCTCGGCGACGGCTTCCTCCGCCCTTGCCCTGGCTGCATCCAGCGCCCCCTGCGACCATAGCACACTGGCCAGATTTACCCTGGCCGTCGTATTGGCGGCATCCACGGCAAGAACGGCTTCAAAGGCGGCGGCGGCGGCGGCGAAATCACCCCGTGCATAAGCGGCGCCGCCACTCTGCATTAGATCACTTGGCAATGTCTGGGGCAGGAACATGGGCCATTCTAACATGGCAATGATTGCCAAATGGTTGCCATGCGGAAAGCGAAGGACGGAAATCCGACCTTCAGCGATCGGCGAGCGCAGTGGCGCGATATTCTGTTAGCTGGGGGAATTTCCCTTCGGCCAGTGCATCAAGGCTTGCCGGGTGCATGCCGATCTCCCCGGCATAGATCCAGCTATCGGTAAGTACCTGCCTGACGAAACGCCGTGTCTGCCCGTTGGGAATCGACTCCATGAATATCAGCGGGTCGCCGTGATTGTTCACCTTGGCGAACCAGCCTCCCGCGACGACCGGTCCCGCATTATAGCTGGCCAGAATATCCAGCAAGCTGTGGGAAACGCCCGGCTGACGGCTGAGATATTTCAGGTAGCTCTGACCGAGGGCAAGATTGACGGCAGGATTCGAGACCTCGGCGGTGATGCCGCTGAGCCGCGCCATGGCGGCCGCCGTCTGAGGCATCAGCTGCATCAGTCCCCGCGCGCCCACGGCGGAAGTCGCGGCGCTGTCAAAGCCCGATTCGGTCCGTGCCAGCGCGTAAACCAGCGAGGGATCGACACTGAATCCACCCAGCGGATGCAGAGCGGGCATCGGCAGGCTTATGCCGGCAAAGGCACCAGTAGGCGGCAAATGCTGGTCTAATGCCACGGCGACATCGATAAGTCCCGCCTTCATCGCGACTTTCACCACCGCCCGCCCCAATCCTGGATCGGCCTGGATCGCGGGCCAGAGCGAACGCAGGGCGCGCGCGGCCTGGCCGGTCTGCCCAGCCTCCAGCAAGGCCAGTGCCAACTTGCCGTTTGGCTCGGAATCCACCGCCTCCACATCGGCTTCCGATAGGACGGAACGGGGTCCGATCCCGCTCGCATTCCTGCCGAGCAGGTGCCGGGCGAGCATTCCGTAGAAGCTGCCTCGTGATTCGGCGGCACGATCGAGCCATTGAACATAGGCTTCGGGCTGCTTCAGCCGTAGGGCCGCACGGGCTGTCCAGAAGGCCCCGGCGGCGCGCTGGCCAGTGGACGCGTCGGCAACCCGCGCTGCTTGCTTGAAATAGCCCCTCGCCGTCTCGATACGGCCCAGTTGCCAAGCCGCCAGTCCAGCCACATAGGCGGGCGTCCATACCTGGGCGTGGCTTTCCCTCACCGCCCCGGCGGCTATCAGATATGCTTGGCTGTACTTCCCCTGGGTGAACAGGCCGCGAGCAACTTCCCCCCGCAGTGCCGCACCCTGATCGGCGGATAGATGATTGTCATGGGCAATCAGGTCGATCGCGCGGCTGGTGCGATTGGAATAGGTCAGGCTGCGGACCTGATCCGCAAGCAGATCCGATACGGCCGGACCAGGTGGCGGCGGTGGCGCGGCTCCGGCAGCGCCAAGCCTTGGCTCCGGCACATAGGAGATATGGGGCGGCGCGGGCCGGGGAGCGCCGGGCGGCAGGCGTTCCAGAAGCAGATGATAGATCGCCCTGGATTGCGGCTGATTCTTGTATTTCGCCAGCCAGGCGGCAAGCTCCGCCGCAGTGGAATGATGATAAGATCCTAGATAAAACTGCGCGAGCACCTGACCCATCAGCAGATGGTCGTCCAGGCGCGGGATAAGCCGTTTCGCCTTAGCGATCCGGCCAACGCGTTGGTCGGCGAAGATCCGGCTGTAGAGCGCGGTGTCGCTGGGCGTCAGGGGCTGAGGCAGCGCCACCTCGGCACCATTCAGCGGCTCTGAGCGAGGTACCGCATAGGCTACGCTCTCCGGCCGCGACAGGCCTGGGGAATTCTGGGTTGATCTCCCGCCGCCGACATGCGGCGCAGCCATAACCGCCTTCAACGGCAGCAGGGCGGCGATCAGCACCGCTCCAGCCAATTTCGGCCGCAGGATGGCTGAACAGGAGCGTGTACTTTTAACACCACGCATCACCAAAACTAGCTACGGGGTGGCCCCGTGAGCTTCAAGATCTAGTTTTGAGATTTTTTATGTTTTTGAGGCAAAATGAATAAACAGCCATGTATGCAAGGAGAATCAAACATCACGAATCGGTGTAGTTCTGGTTTCGAGACTACCGCATTGGCAATCTTGCTTGCTCCATAGCTTCGCGCAGCGCGAGCATGTCCATCCAGGCCAGTCGCTTGCCAGCCGGCTGCCGCAACAGATAGGCGGGATGATAGCTGGGAATCCCGCGAATGGGCGCCTCGATTCCAGGTATGTCGATATTCTGCCATTTGCCGCGCAGGCGGGAGATGCCTTCGCGTCCCCCAATGATCGCCTTCATCGCCGTGGCGCCCAGCAGCACGAGCAGTTCGGGCCTGATCAGGCTGATATGCCGGTGCAGAAAAGGCAGGCAGAGAGAAATTTCCGTATCGGAAGGTGTACGGTTCCCCGGTGGCCTCCAGGGCACCACGTTCACGATCCGCACCAGCCCGCGATCGAGGCCGATGCTTGCCAGCATCCGGTCCAGCAGGTGGCCGGCGGGACCGACAAAGGGCAGACCCTTGCGGTCTTCCTCGGCCCCCGGCGCCTCGCCCACAATCATCACCCGCGCATCCTCGGCGCCATCCGCGAAAACGAGCTGTGTCGCAGTGCGCTTCAGGGCACAGGCATCGAAAGCATCGAGAGCCGCGCGCAGATCATCGAGAGTTCGGCACGACTCCGCGACCGACTGGGCCGAGGCGGAGGCATCGGCTGCCGGCCGAGCGCGTTGCGAAGCCTGCGTGGCTGATCTTGCCTGCTTGATGACACCTGGCTCCTTCAAGACCCGGTTCTGCGGCTCGTCCAGCAAGGCTTCATCGGCGCCCCATTCCACCTGGAGCTCAAGCCACGCCAGATTATCCCGCGACAAAGCAATCTTCCCCGCTGTGCATGATTCCTCTTCCGATATAGGCATGACTTTACGCGACGCCATATCCTTCCCTATAGGGAAACCGCTTGGAGGAGCTCATGCCCGAAGAACCCAATTTGCACGAAGCCGTGCAGCGAGAGGCCATGGAGTTCGACGTCGTGGTGGTGGGGGCCGGCCCGGCGGGCCTTGCCGCCGCCATCCGACTCAAGCAGATCAACCCAGGTGTTTCAGTCTGCCTGGTCGAGAAAGGCAGCGAGGTCGGAGCGCATATCCTCTCCGGCGCCGTGCTGGAGCCGCGCGCGATGAATGAGCTTCTGCCGGGCTGGGACCCGGCCGAGGTCGAATTCACCGTGCCCGCCACGGAGGATCGATTCCTGCTGTTGAGAGAAAAGGGAGCCCGCAAGGTTCCTACTCCGCCGCAGATGAACAATCA
>DASTAF010000172.1:0-4120 GCA_035713005.1 Acetobacteraceae bacterium | reverse complement strand
TGATCCCATGGCGACGATTCCCCTGCAGCAGCCCTTGTTCCTCGCGGTTCTGCTCTTCGCCCTCGGCGTTGCCGGGGTGCTGACGCGGCGGAACCTCATTTTCGTGCTGATGTCGATCGAGATCATGCTGAACGCGGCGGGTCTGGCCTTCATTGTCGCCGGCGCCCGCTGGGGACAGGCGGACGGGCAGGTGATGTTCATGCTGCTGCTGGCGCTGGCGGCGGCGGAGGTTTCGGTGGGTCTGGCGCTGATCATCCGCATCCGCCCGCGCCTCGCGACGCTCGATTCCGACGCGGCCAATCTGTTGCGGGGGTGATGGGATGCTGCACGCGCTCTGGCTGATTCCCGCCCTGCCGCTGCTCGGCGCCGCCATGCTGATGATCAGCGGCGGCCGGTTAGCGCCGCGCGTCGTTGCGGTGATCGGCGTGGTGCCGGTCGCCATCTCGGCGGTGATCGCCTCGATCATCGGCATCGGTTTCATGCAGGCGCCGCCGGCCGGGCACGCCTTCAGCCAAATCCTCTGGCGCTGGATGGCGATCGGCGGGTTCAGGCCGGAACTCGGCCTTTATCTCGACCCGCTTTCCCTGGTGATGATGCTGGTGGTCACTATCGTCGGCTTTCTCATCCTGCTCTACTCCTCGGAATTCATGGCAGGCGACGAGGGTTACAGCCGGTTCTTCGCCTATATGAACCTGTTCGTCTCGGCGATGCTGGTGCTGCTGCTCGCGGGCAATCTCCTGTTTCTCTATGTCGGCTGGGAAGGGGTGGGCCTGTGCAGCTATCTGCTGATCGGCTTCTGGTATCAGAACCCGGAGAACGGGCTGGCCGCGCGCAAGGCCTTCATCGTCACCCGCATTGGCGATACCGGGCTGATGATCGGGCTGTTCGTGCTGTTCACCCATCTGGGCACGCTGGAGATTCAGCCGCTGATGCATCGGGCGGCGCGGGTCTGGGCGGCGAAACCGCCGGTCGCCTCGCTCGCGGCGGCGCTGCTGCTGATCGGCGCCATCGGCAAGTCGGCGCAGATCCCGCTGCAGACCTGGCTGCCCGACGCGATGGCGGGGCCGACGCCGGTGAGCGCGCTGATCCATGCCGCGACCATGGTGACAGCGGGGGTTTATCTGATCGCGCGGACCCATGTGCTGTACGGGCTGGCGCCCGGCGTGCAGATGGCCGTGGCCGCCATCGGCGCGCTGACCCTGCTGGTCGCCGCGTTTGCCGCGCTCAACCAGCACGACATCAAGCGCATCCTTGCTTATTCGACCGTCAGCCAGATCGGCTACATGTTCCTGGCGCTCGGCGTCGGCGCCTGGACCGCGGCGATCTTTCATTTCATGGTGCATGCCTTCTTCAAGGCGCTGCTGTTTCTCGCCGCCGGCGCCATCACCATGCGGCTGGAGCACCACGAGCACGACATATTCCGCATGGGCGGGCTGGCGCGGCGGCTGCCGGTGGCGTTCTGGAGCTTTCTGATCGGCAGCGCCTCGCTCGCCGCGCTGCCTCTGGTGACGGCGGGGTTCTACAGCAAGGAGATGATCCTTTCCGAAGCCTGGGCGCATGGCGGCACGGTGCCGGTGCTGTGGGCGGCGGGGCTGGTCACCGCTTTCGTCACCGCGCTCTACATCTTCCGGGCCGTGTTCATCGTGTTCTTCGGCGAGGCCAGGACGCCGGTGATCGGGCGCTATGGGCCGAGGATCGTGATTCCGCTGGCGGTTCTTTCGGTGCTGGCGGTGATCGGCGGTTTCGTCGAGACGCCGGACGGGCTGGGCGGCGTCACCCTGTTCTCGCGCTTCATGGGGAGCGTGTTCGGGAAGACGCCGCTGGCGGCCGGCGGCACGGTGACGCTGCTCCTGATCCTGGCCTCGGCGGTGTCGCTGGCGGGGGTGGCCCTTGCCTGGATGCTGTACATGCGCCCGGCACCCCGCTTTGCCGCCTGGACGGCGCGGCCGGGCGTCATCGCCTGGCGCCGGTTTTTCCTCGCCGGCTGGGATTTCGACCTGGTGTATGACCGGCTGATCGTCCGGCCCTTCCTGTATCTGGTGCGGATCAGCCGGGGCGATGTGGTGGACGATGCCTATGAGGGCATCGCGGCGGCCTGCCGGGGCCTGCATCGCCTGCTGAAGCGCAGCCAGACCGGGCGCGTGCGATGGTATGCCGGATGGCTGGCCGCTGGATCGATCCTCACCATTGCCGTGGCGGTGCTGCGATGATGCTCGCATGGCTCGTCCTGATTCCGGCGATTGGCGGGCTGCTGGCCTGGGCGGCCGGAGGCTGGCCTTCGGCGCCCCGCTGGATCGCGCTGGCGGCGCTGGCGCTCGACCTGCTGGTGCTTCTGCTGGTCTGGCGGCACAGCCCCGGCCCGATCACCATCACCGGCGGCGGGCGCTGGATCGCCATGCTGCATGTCAGGTGGATCTCGCCGCTCGGCATCGGCGTGCGGCTGGGGCTGGATGGCCTGAGCCTGCTTCTGGTGCTGCTCACCATCGGGCTCGGGCTGATCTCGGTGGTGATCTCCTGGACCGAGATCACCGAACGGGTCGGGTTCTTCCATTTCAACCTGCTGTGGACGCTGGCGGGGACCATCGGCGTGTTCCTGGCGCTCGATCTGTTCCTGTTCTTCTTCGCCTGGGAGATCATGCTGGTGCCGATGTATTTTCTTATCGCCCTGTGGGGCCATGAGAGGCGCATCTACGCCGCGATCAAGTTCTTCCTGTTCACCCAGGGCAGCGGGCTTTTGATGCTGCTGGCGATTCTCGCCTTGGTTTTCGTGCATCGGCGCGCGACCGGGGTGCTGACCTTCGATTATTTCCGCCTGCTCGGCACGCGGATGGCGCCATCCACCGAAATGTGGATCATGCTCGGCTTCTTCATCGCCTTCGCGGTGAAGCTGCCGGCGGTGCCGTTCCACACCTGGCTGCCGGACGCGCATACCGAGGCGCCGACGGCGGGCAGCGTGATTCTCGCCGGCATCCTGCTGAAGACCGGCGCCTACGGGCTGCTGCGCTTCGTCGTGCCGCTGTTTCCCCATGCGGCGCTTCGCTTCGCGCCCATCGCCATGCTGCTCGGGGTGATCGGCATCTTCTATGGCGCGGTGCTGGCTTTCGGCCAGACGGACATGAAGCGGCTGGTCGCCTATAGCAGCGTCAGCCATCTCGGCTTCGTGCTGCTCGGCATCTTCGCCTGGAACGCGCTGGCTTTGCAGGGGGCGGTGATGCAGATGCTGGCGCATGGCGTCAGCACCGGGGCGCTGTTCATCACCGTCGGCGCCCTGCAGGAGCGGCTGCACACGCGGGACATGCGGCGGATGGGCGGGCTGTGGGCCAGCCTGCCGCGCCTTTCGGCCTTGGGGATGTTCTTCGCCATCGCCTCGCTCGGCCTGCCGGGGCTGGGCAATTTCATCGGCGAATTCCTGATCCTGATCGGCACCTTCCGGGTTCATCCCGGATTCGCCGTGGCGGGGACGCTCGGCGTCATCACCGCCGCCGCCTATGCGCTGCTGATGGTGCAGCGGGCGTTTCATGGCCCGCCGCGCGAAGGCGCGGCGGAAGGTCATGGCTCGCGGGAGGGGGCGGCCGCCCAGGATTTGCACATGCGTCACCTCGCGGTGATGGCGGCGCTGACGGTGGCGATCATCTGGCTCGGCGTCTATCCGCAGCCGGTCTTCGACCTTGCCAATGGCGGCCTGGTCAATCTGCAGGCGGCGGCGCATGGCGGGGTGATGCTGGCCGAAGGAGGACCCCGATGAGCCCGGAGCTGAAGGCGGGGTTGCCGTTCCTGGTGCTGGCAATCGCGATCACCCTGGTGATGCTGCTGATCGCCTGGCGGCGGGACCACCGGATGATCGCCGGGCTGTCGGTGGCCGGGCTGATCGCGGCGCTTCTCGCCATCATTCCGGCCTCCCAGGTCTCGCCCGTCAGGGTGACGCCGCTATTCCTCGTCGATGGCTTCACCCTGTTCTTCCTGGGGGTGGTGCTGGCCTCCTCCATCGCCGTGGCGCTGCTTTCCCATGCCTATCTCGGCTCGATGAGGGACGAAGCTCCCGAGGAATACTACCTGCTGCTGCTGCTCGCGGCACTCGGCGCCGGCGCGCTGGCCGCCAGCGTGCATTTCGCCGCCTTCT
>DASTAF010000171.1:0-3990 GCA_035713005.1 Acetobacteraceae bacterium | reverse complement strand
GGCGGCATCGTGGTGAACTTCAACCCGCTCTATACGGAGCGCGAGATAGCCGCCCAGGCGCGGGATGCGGGCGTCTCGATCATGGTCTCCATCGATCTCGCGCTGATCCATGACAAGATCGCGAAGCTGGCGGGGCAGGGGCTGTTCGAGCGGGTGATCGTCTGCCCGATGGGCTGGGCGCTGCCGCCGGTGAAGTCGTTGCTGTTCCGCGCGCTCAAGCGGCGGGAACTGGCGCGGGTGCCGGATGCGTCGCCTTATAGCCGATTTAGTGAACTGATTCGCGAGGCGGAAGCACCGCCGCCGGTCGCCGTCGATCCGGCGCGGGATGTCGCGGTGCTGCAATTCACCGGCGGCACCACCGGTGTTCCTAAGGCGGCGATGCTCACCCATGCCAATATCACCGCCAACGTTCAGCAGGTGTTGGCCTCGCGCCCGGATGCGGAGCCGGGCGCCGAGCGGATCATGGGCATCCTGCCCTTCTTCCATGTTTTCGCGATGACGGCGGTGATGAATTTCGGCGTCGCCATCGGGGCCGAACTGATCCTGCTGCCGCGCTTCGACATCAAAATGCTGATGAAGACTATCGCCCGCACCCGCCCGACCATCCTGCCCGGCGTGCCGACCCTGTTCACCGCCATTACCAATGCCGCGCAGCAGGGCGGCAAGAGGCCGGATTTCTCCTTCATCAAGCACTGCGTTTCCGGCGGCGCGCCGATCGCGAACGAAACCGCGGAGCGGTTCGAACGCCTCTCCAGCTGCTCCGTGCTCGAAGGCTACGGGCTTTCCGAAGCCTCTCCCGTGGTCAGCTCGACGCCAGCGGGCCGGGTGCGGCGCGGCTCGATCGGGCTTCCGGTGCCCGGCACGGTGATTGAGATCCGCGACCCCGATCATCCGGAGCGCATCCTGCCGCAGGGCGAGCGCGGCGAGATCTGCGTGCGCGGACCGCAGGTGATGGCCGGCTATTACAACCGCCCGGACGAGACGGCGAAGGCGATGATCGATGGCGCGCTCCGCACCGGGGATATCGGCTACCTCGACCCTGACGGCTATCTCTACATCGTGGACCGGATCAAGGACCTGATCCTGTGCGGCGGCTACAATGTCTATCCGCGAAACATCGAGGAGGCCGCCTATGAGCATCCGGCGGTGCAGGATGCCATTGCGATCGGCATAGCCGATGCTTATCGGGGTCAGGCGCCGAAGCTCTTCGTCACCCTGCGGCCCGGCGCCAGCGCGACGGCGGAGGAGATCAGGGAATTCCTCACCACCCATCTCAGCAGGATCGAGCTGCCCAAGGCAGTGGAAATCCGCGATTCCCTGCCCAAGACGCCGGTGGGCAAGCTTTCAAAGAAGGAGCTGGTGGCCGAGGAAAAGGCGAAAGCGGAACACGGCGAGGTTTGACAAGCTGCTTGCCATAACCTATACGTAATAGGAAAGCAGTTTGCGTCATGATTTGGAATCGGACATGTTGTGCTCGTTCGGATCGCCCGCAAATCATAATTCTGAGGATGAAACGCATGACCGCCAGTCTCCAAAACGCGCCTGGGACGCGCCGGGCGAAAGCCGGGGCCGAGCAGGCGGGTGCGAGCCAGCCGCTCTATTCCGTCAGCCAACTGGCGCGGCAACTCGGCGTCACCGCCCGCACCATCCGCTTCTACGAGGACAAGGGGCTGATCGCGCCAAATCGCGCCGGCACCACCCGCGTCTATACGCATCGGGACCGGGCACGGCTGATGCTGATCCTGCGCGGCAAGCGGCTTGGGTTTTCCCTTCGCGAGATCAAGGATTTTCTCGATCTCTACGACATGGACCCCACCCAGCACGCGCAGATGAAGCAGTTGCTGATAGGCGTGCGCAAGCGAATCGTCAAGCTGCAGGAGCAGCGCGCGGCGCTGGAGCAGAGCCTTGCCGAGCTTTCGGAGATCGAGCGCCAAGCCGATGCGGCGCTGAAGCAGCAGGGTTGATGATCAACCGAGTGAGGAGCCGGAACCATGGTTAATGTCGTGATCGCGGGTTACGCCCGTTCTCCTTTCGCCCCGGCGAAAAAGGGCAGCCTCACCCGCGTCCGGCCCGACGAGATGGCCGCCGAGGTGGTGCGCGCCCTGGTCGAGCGCGCCAAGGTCGATGCCGAGGATATCGAGGATGTGATCGTCGGCTGCGCCTTTCCGGAAGGCGAGCAGGGCTTCAACGTGGCCCGGCTGATCGGGCTGTTGGCCGACCTGCCGATTACCGTCGCCGGCGCCACCGTGAACCGGTTCTGTGGCTCCTCCATGCACGCCATCCATATCGCCGCCGGTGCAATTCAGATGAATGCGGGGGAGGTTTTCGTCTGCGCCGGGGTGGAGAGCATGACCCGGGTGCCGATGGGCGGCTTCAACCCCATGCCTTCGCCCAAGCTCCACGCCAAGAAGCCTGCCGCCTTCATGAGCATGGGCGAGACGGCGGAGAATGTGGCGCAGCGCTGGCAGATCACCCGCCAGATGCAGGAGGAATTTGCCCTCGCCAGCCACCGGAAGGCCGCCGCGGCGCAGGAAGCGGGCCGGTTCGACGAGGAGATCGTGCCGATAACCAATGGTAAGGGTAAGGGCACCGTCAGCGCCGATGAGTGCATCCGCCGCGATGCCTCGGCCGAAGGGCTGGCCGGGCTGAAGCCCGCCTTCGACCAGAACGGCACCATTACCGCCGGCACATCCTCGCCGCTGACCGATGGCGCCTCCGCCGTGCTGGTCTGCACCGAGGATTACGCGATGAAGCACGGCCTGCCGGTGCTGGCGCGGATCAAGTCCATCGCGGTGGCGGGCTGCGCGCCGGAAATCATGGGAATGGGTCCCGTCGCCGCCTCGCGCAAGGCGCTGGCGCGGGCAGGCATCACCTCGCGCGACCTCAATGTGGTCGAGCTGAACGAGGCCTTCGCCTCGCAGGCGCTGGCCTGCATCCGCGATCTTGAGCTGGACCCGGAAATCGTCAATCCCGATGGCGGGGCCATCGCGCTCGGCCACCCGCTCGGGGCGACCGGCGCGCGCATCACCGGCAAGGCGGCCTCGCTGCTGAAGCGGGAAGGCGGCAAGTATGCGCTGGCGACGCAATGCATCGGCGGCGGGCAGGGCATCGCAACCATCCTTGAAGCGGCCTGAATCCATGGTTGAGGAAATCAGATCGGTCGCGGTCATCGGCGCGGGGGTGATGGGTGCCGCCATCGCCGCCCATGTCGCCAATGCGGGCGTGCCGGTGAAGCTGCTCGATATCGTCAGGCCGGGGTTGGAGGGCCGCAATTCGGTTGGCGAAGCCGCCATCGAGCGCCTCAAGAAAGCCAAGCCCGCGCCGCTGATGAGCGCCAGGAATGCACGGCTGATCACGCCCGGCAATATCGAGGACGATCTGGAGGGCTTGCGCGACTGCGACTGGATCATCGAGGCGGTGGCCGAAGATATCGGCATCAAGCGGAATCTGTACCGGAGCCTCGCCAGGGTCAGGAAGCCGGGTTCGGTGGTTTCCTCCAACACCTCGACGATTCCGCTGCACGAGCTGACCGCGGAGATGCCGGTGGCGCTGAAGCCGGATTTCTGCATCACCCATTTCTTCAACCCGCCGCGCTACATGCGGCTGCTGGAGCTGGTGACGGGGCCTGATACGAGGCCGGAAGCCACGAACAGGCTCGCCAGCTTCTGCGATGTCATGCTCGGCAAATCGGTGTTGCGCTGCAAGGATACGCCCGGCTTCATCGCCAACCGCATCGGCGCCTTCTGGGTTCAGACGGCGCTGGTCCTGGCCTTGGAAATGGGGCTGGAGGTCGAGGAGGCGGATGCCGTCATGGGCAAGCCCATGGGCTTCCCGGCGACCGGCGTGTTCGGGCTGATGGATCTGGTGGGGATCGATCTCGGTCCGCATGTGAACGCATCCCTCGCGCGGCTGCTGCCGGAGAATGACGCGTTCCATGCCATGAACCGCGACCTTTCGATCATCCGCGACATGATCGGCCAAGGCTATACC
>DASTAF010000170.1:0-2406 GCA_035713005.1 Acetobacteraceae bacterium | reverse complement strand
TCAGCAGCACCAGCACGCTGCTGACCAGCATCCAGGCCGTATCCCCGGCGCTGAGCACCTGCTGCGCCGCATCGGCGGGTGCGCAAAGGCAAAGGGCCGGCAGCGCCATTGCCCCGGCATTTCTTAGGCGTCGCCCCATCGTGACAATCTCCCTGATTTTATCCGATAGGCTTTTTCTTCTCAGGCAATTCTGGCGAGTGCCGCATCCAGCCGGGCGATTTCCGCCTGGGTGACATCTAATCTTTCACGATTCTCGGCCACGATCTCTTCCGGAGCGCGGGCGATGAAATCCAGGTTCTCCAGCTTGCGAGCGAGTTTCTCGGCCTCGGCGGCGGCCTTGGCGCGGGTAGCGGCCAGCCGTGCGCGCTCGGCGGCGAGATCGATCAGCTCCGCCAGCGGCAGCACCAAAGTCGCCTCGTCCAGCACCGCCTGGGCGGCATCCTTCGGAATCGGGCCATGCAGCGGAGCGATCCCGCTCACCCGCGCCAGCCGCTTCACCGCGTCCTGCCAGCGCTCCGCACGGTCGAGCGTCGCCGCCGAAGCGTCGTGCAGGAAAACCGGAATCTGGTTTGCCGCCGGCACGTTCATCTCGTTGCGGATGGCGCGAATCTCGGAGATCAGCCGGATGACCCAGGAAAGCTCGGCGCGGGCGGCATCGGCGCCTTCGACCGTTTCCGGCTCCGGCCAGACAGCGCGGATCAGCGAACCCTCCGGCCCATAACCAAGCTGATCCCATAATGCTTCGGTGACAAAGGGAATCACCGGATGCAGCAGGCGCAGGATGATGCCCAGCACATGCGCCGCCACCGCCCGCAGCTCCGCCGCGTCCTCGCCAGTGAGGCCGGGTTTGGCCAGTTCCAGGAACCAGTCGCAGAAATCGCCCCAGACGAAGCGGTAGCAGGCCTGCGCGTAGTCATTGAGCCGAAACGCTTCCAGCGCCGTGGTGGCCTCCGCCACCGTGCGGCTCGCGGCATCCAGAATCCAGCGCGAGAGCGGCAGCCTCGCACCCTCCACATCAAAGCTCAGTGCGGGCACCGCGCCATTCATCTCGCAGAAGCGGGCGGCATTCCATAATTTGGTGACGAAGCTGCGATTCGACTCCACCAGCCCGACGCCGAGCTTGATGTTGCGCCCCGCCCCGCTCTGTGCCGCCACGGTGAAGCGCAGCGCATCCGCGCCATAGGCCTCGATCAGCGACAGCGGATCGATCACATTGCCTTTGGTCTTGCTCATCTTCTGGCCGCGCTCGTCGCGCACCAGTCCGTTGATGAGCACGGTGCGAAAGGGCACCTCCCCCATCACGTAGAGACCCATCATGATCATCCGGGCGACCCAGAAGAAGATGATGTCGAAGCCGGTGACCAGCACATCGCCCGGATAATAGCGGGCGAGCTCCGGCGTTTCATCCGGCCAGCCAAGGGTCGAGAAGGGCCAGAGCGCCGAGCTGAACCAGGTATCCAGCACATCCTCGTCCTGGGTGAGCGCCGCCGCGCGGCCATAATGCGCCTGGGCCTGGGCCTGGGCCGCTTCCGCATCCTCGGCCACGAAAACCGCGCTGTCCGGCCCATACCAAGCCGGAATCCGGTGCCCCCACCAGAGCTGGCGGGAGATGCACCAGGGCTCGATATTGCGCATCCAGGCAAAATAGGTGTTTTCCCACTGGCGCGGGACGAACTGAATCCGCCCCTCCTCCACCGCCGCGATGGCGGGCTTCGCCAGTTCCTCGGCCTTGCAGAACCATTGCACCGTCAGCAGCGGCTCGATCACCACGCCGGAACGGTCCGCGTGCGGCACCTGATGGGTGGTGGCCTCGACATGATCGAGCAGCCCCTGCTCCTCCAGATGCGCGATGATGGCCTTGCGCGCCGCGAACCGGTCCTGCCCTTCCAGCGTTTTCAGGAACGGATTAGCGGTGGCGAGGTCGAGTTCGGCGAGGGTGACGCGCGCCTGCTTGTCCAGGATCGAGGGCATGGGCAGGTTATGCCGCTGGCCGACGGCGAAATCGTTGAAATCATGCGCCGGGGTAATCTTCACCGCGCCGGAACCCTTCTCCGGATCGGAATGCTCATCCGCGATGATCGGGATGCGCCGGCGGGTGATCGGCAGGATGACGAACTTCCCCACCAGATCGCGGTAGCGCTCATCCTCCGGATGCACGGCGACGGCCGTATCCCCCAGCATCGTCTCGGGCCGGGAGGTGGCGACGGTGATGAAGCGGTCACTCCCCTCGATCGGGTAGCGCAGATGCCAGAGACTGCCCTTCACCTCCCGCATCTCGACCTCGAGATCGGAAAGCGCCGAGCCGAATTGCGGGTCCCAGTTGACCAGCCGGCGGTCCCGGTAGATCAGCCCTTCCCGGTGCAGGCGGACGAACACCGTCCGCACCGCGCGGGAGAGCCCCTCATC
>DASTAF010000169.1:0-4406 GCA_035713005.1 Acetobacteraceae bacterium | reverse complement strand
TCTGGTGGCGGGGCTTCAGCCTGGCGGGCAACTCACCATCACCACGGAGGTGGAGAATTATCCTGGCTTCGCGGAGCCGATCCAGGGGCCGTGGCTGATGGAGCAGATGGCCACGCAGGCGGCCAATGTCGGGACAGAGATCGTCCACGACATCATCACCAGGGTGGATTTCTCTACCCAGCCCTTCCGCGCCTTCGGCGACTCGGGCGACAGCTATGTCGCGGAGGCAGTGATCATCGCGACCGGTGCCCAGGCGCGCTGGCTGGGCCTGCCGGCGGAGCAAAAATTCCAGGGCGCCGGCGTCTCCGCCTGCGCGACCTGCGACGGATTCTTCTATCGCGGCAAGCGGGTCGCAGTGGTGGGCGGCGGCAACACGGCGGTCGAGGAGGCATTATACCTGACTCATCACGCCAGCCACGTGACGCTGATCCACCGGCGGGACAGCCTCCGCGCCGAGCAGATCCTGCAGGACAGGCTGTTCGCGAATCCGAAGATCGAGGTGGTCTGGGATCATGTCGTGGCCGACATACTGGGCGAGGGCGCGCCGCCCGTGGTGACCGGCGCGGTGCTGCAGAACACGCGCAATGGGGCCGAGCAGCGGATCGATGTCGATGGCGTTTTCGTCGCTATCGGGCACGATCCGGCCACGTCCTTGTTCCGCGGGCAGATCGACATGGACGCGGAAGGGTATATACGGACGGTGCCGGGCAGCACCCGCACCTCGCTGCGCGGGGTGTTCGCGGCGGGAGACGTGCAGGACCGGATATTCCGCCAGGCGGTTACGGCGGCCGGATCCGGCTGCATGGCGGCGCTGGAGGCGGAGAGGCTGCTGGCGGAGGATGCGCAGATCGCCCGCCGCGCGGCCTGAGGGCATAAGAAATTGAAGCGGCGCCGGATGTCATCCGGCCGAAGCAAGGAAGCGGAACGTGGCAGGCAACCATATGGACTGGGATAAGCTGAGGGTGTTTCACGCGGTTGCCGAAGCCGGCAGCTTCACCCATGCGGGCGATACGCTCAACCTGTCGCAATCGGCGGTGTCCAGGCAGATCTCGGCGCTGGAAGAGGCCCTTTCGGTGCCGCTGTTCCACCGGCACGCGCGCGGCCTCATCCTTACCGAGCAGGGCGAGGCGCTGAACCGCACGGTGCGGGAGGTGTTCGCCAAGCTCGCCATGACCGAGGCGCTGCTCGCCGAGAGCAAGGAGCGCCCGGCCGGGCGGCTGAAGGTGACCACCACCCACAGCTTCGGCGTGGCATGGCTGGCGCCCCGGCTCGGGCAGTTCCTGCGGAACTACCCTGATGTGAGCCTGACTCTGCTTCTGGATGATTCCGACCTCGATCTCGCGATGCGAGAGGCGGATGTTGCGATCCGGATGCACCCGCCCCGCCAGCCGGACCTAGTGCAGAGATCACTGGGGGATATCAGGTGGCAGATCTGGGCCTCGGAAGAATATGCAAGGAGCGCTGGCGTGCCGGAGCGGCCGGAGGATCTGGACCGGCACAAGCTGATTCTGTTCGGGGACCGTAAGCCACCGGTTTCAAACGTGAACTGGCTAGGGGATCTCGGCCGGCCGGAAGGCTCGCCGCGCAGCGGGGTGCTTGAGGTCAATAGCCTGCAGGCCATGCTGATCGCGATCAGGGGCGGAGTGGGCGTCGGAGCGGTGCCGGACTATCTGGTTCACGATACCCAGGGACTGGTGCGCGTGATGCCGGATCAGGTTTCTCCCAGGATCGACATGTATTTCGTCTACCCGGAAGAGTTGAGAAACTCGAAGCGCGTGGGCGTGTTCCGGGATTTCCTGATCGCGCAGATTGCGGATAAGGGGTAAAAGGTGGCGCTGATCGCGGAATTTTGATTGAGCGCCATGTGGTAATTTCATACCCGATGGCGCATCAGCCCTCTTCAATCATGGGCTGAAAAGCATATCTCTAGTTCAGATCATGGATTGATCAACGGTTTCGGCAATTTGCCGTATCTTATCCGGCCCCTCGGGTCGGATGGGGATCTTCGGATCCCAACGTCTCCCAGACGTGAAGCCTCCCTGTTGACTTGCCCCGCCGGTTCCTCCGGCGGGGTTTTTTTCTGAAGGCGCTTGTTTATCTACTGAGGGCGCACTGCCGCCACAAGTGCATTTATGCCACAGTACCCGCGAAAATCCGGCGGTCCACCGGCTCGTCCCGCAGGGTTTCGAGAATGATTTTCCCCGCATCCCGCAGAATCGCGGAATCCAGACTTGGCGCTCCAGCTTGGGCTTCGGGCATGGAGGGCAGGCAGGGAACATGAATGAATCCGGCTCGCAGGGGCGGATGCCGGTCCGCCAGATGCAGTGCCCTGTACATCATCGCGTTGCACACGAATGTGCCGGCGGTCTGCGAGACGGCGGCGGGAATCCCTGCATCGTTGAGCCGGGCGAAAATTGATTTGATGGGAATCGTGCTGAAATAGGCCGCCGGCCCGCCCTTGATCACCGGCTCGTCCAGTGGTTGCGCACCCTCGTTATCGGGAATTCGCGCATCGATGATGTTGATGGCGATTCGCTCCACCGAGAGCCCCGGCCGCCCTGTGGCCAGACCGAAGCCCAGCAGGATATCCGGTTCATGCCGCGCGACCGCCGCTTCCAGCGCGCCTGGCAGGACAGCGAAGGCGCAGGGCAGAATCGCAGCGGCAAGGTCGATGCCCGGGGGAGGGGCTGCGTTCAGCGCCCATACCAGCTCCGCCGAGGGATTGACGCTATCGCCGCCGAAGGGCTCGAAGCCGGTGATCAGGATGCGCATGCGGCCAGCATAGGGATTTTGCCTCCGCTATGCCATGCTGCCGGCATGCGGTGGTATTTCGGAATCGATGAGGGCGGCGCGGCGGGTGCCCAGGCGGAGCATGCGAGGCTTGCCGTGCTTTCGGCGAAGCTGGTGGGTGGGCTGGAGCCACGCATGCTCTATCTTGGCGCGCGGAACGACTTCACCCGCTGGATGGAGCGCCAGGATGTCAAGGTGATCGAGGCCGAGCCGCCTGCTTTGGATGCGATGAACGCCGCCGAAGCCGCCGGAAGGTTCCGCGCCCATTCTCTCGGCCATTGGTTGCGCCTTGCCATCCCCGCCATCGATCGGGAAGCCGAATACGCCCTTTATACCGACTGCGACGTGGTGTTCCGCCGCCGGCCGGAGTTCAGTGGTCTGAAGCCGAAAGTCTTCGCGGCTGCCCCGGAATTCGCGCCGGATGAGTGGAACTATTTCAACTCCGGCGTGATGCTGATGAACCTTGCCGCCATGCGCGCCACCCAAGCCGCGCTCGAGGCGGAACTGCGCGAGCGTTTGGCGGGAGACGATGCGGCGCGTTGCGACGACCAGATCGTGCTGAATGAGGCCTATCGCGGCCACTGGGACCGGCTGGCCCCGAAATTCAACTGGAAACCCTATTGGCCGTTCAATTCACAGGCGAGCATCCTGCATTTCCACGGCCCGAAGCTGGCGGTGATCGAGGCTATTGCCGGCGGAGCTTGGCATGACGGTAATGAGACGGCGCGCACCATGACGGCGCTGCTGGATGGTCATCTGCCACATTACCTGGCATGGCTGACCGATCTCGGCGACCAGATGCAACTGATCGACCCCGCCATGGCGGTCCGGCTGCAGCGCATCGCCGCTGCCCTGGCCCAGCATGCACCGCCTTCGCCGCAGAACCTGGGCTTCATGCGGTTCCGGATGTTCGCGGCCTGATCCATGGCGCTTCCGGCGCTTCCCGTCGCGGGTGTTCTGGCCGGGGCATTTCTGCATGCGGCCTGGAATGTCGGCATACGCGGTGGCGCCGACCGCAACCGGTCCACCATCCTGCTGCTGGCCGGGGCGGTGCTCATCGCCCTGGCGCTCCTTCCCTTTCTGCCCGCTCCGCGTGCCGCTGCGTGGCCCTATCTTGGCCGTTCGGCTCTGCTGCACGTGCTGTACTTCTTTTTGGTAGCGAAGGCCTATCAGCGGGCAGGCGTCTCGCTGGTTTATCCGGCAATGCGCGGCATTGCGCCGCTCCTGACCACGCTCACCGCCGTGCTGTTTCTTGGCGAGGCGCTGAGCGCTGCGGGTTGGATAGGAATCCTGCTGATCTCCGGCGGCATCGTGCTGATGGCCCGAGGGCGCGCCACTCCGGGTGAGTTGGCCGGGCTGGCCGCGGCGCTTCTCAACGCCGTCATCATCGCCGCCTATACGGTAAACGATGCACTCGGCGTACGCGCCTCCGGCGCGCCCCTCTCCTATACGCTGTGGATCTATCTGCTTTGCGCGGTGCCGGTGGCGCTTCTGCTCCATTGGGGAAAGGATTTTTGCAAGCCGCGCATCCGCGAGTTGGCATCCGGATTCGGTGCCGCCGCCTGCTCCATCGCCTCCTATGCCTTGGCGCTTTGGGCGCTGACGCGGGCGCCGGT
>DASTAF010000168.1:0-3998 GCA_035713005.1 Acetobacteraceae bacterium | reverse complement strand
TGAGCCAGACCGGGTGGTGATGTGGCAGGGGGCGCTGATGCTCGCCTTCGTGATCACCGGCCTGCTGCTGGCTCTGACGGACCGGATTGCTGGTCACAGTTGACCAGAGCCGCGACGAAGCGGCGGAAGCGCTCCGGTTCGGCTTGCCAGATGCCCGGCTTGAACTCCACGACTCCTTCGGTGAGATAGGCGATGCGCTGCCCGTTCAGTGCCGCGATATAGGACTGATCAGGCGCGGCAAAGCGGATCTGGCCGATGATGGCCCCGGACGGCGAGAATAGCGCGTTGTGCATGGCCGAGCCCGTCTGGCCGAGAATGATTCTCGCCTGTGCGAAAAGCCCGATCTGCCGGGGAAACAATAATTGTTCCGGATAAACCGGCAGAAAACCGAATTCAGAGGCGGCGATTTCGGCAAGCTCGGCTTCGTTGACGAGCCTGCGGCGCGGGGCGGCCGAATTTTCATGCTCGCCCCGTGCAACGAACAGCCGTTCGGCGGAAGCGGGCGGGGCTTCTTGCGCGATTGCGGCGAAATCAGCGAAGAGGGTCCGCGCCGCCGGATGAAACCCGCCCGGGCGCAGCAGATGCGGCAGCAGCACCGCCCGTTCGAGATGGAGCTGTTCCTGAGCCGAATCGAACCAGATCGCCTCCGCCTCGCCGATCCCGAACTGACTGGCGAGGATGGCGCGGAACCACTCAGGCATCTGCCGGTCGAGCACCGGCAGCAGGCCGGAGAACAGGTTGGGAAATCGCTTCGCCAGCAGCAGCTTTGGCAGCATTTCGATCAGGAAATGGCCGTAGACCCGCACTCCCCAGCCATGGAAGACAAGAGCAGGGCGCGGATTGCGCCGGATGGGCAGGGCGCGCGGGCGGGCGAGCAGCGCTTCCGGATGGCGTTCCAACTCCGCGAGCGCATAAACGGGCAGGACCGAAGGATCGGCGATCAGCGCATCGCCGAGCCAGACCAGCCCCGGCCCGTTGAGGGTCAGCGGCAAGGGACCGAGCGCCGCGAGATCGAACGGGGGAACAGCAGTGCCGTTTCTATGAAAGCCGATCCATTCCGGCGCGGTAAATTTCTCCGTCTCCAGGGCAAGGCGCGGCAGTGGGGCAGGAGATGCCTCGCCAGCAAGCCGGATGCGCGGCGCGAGGTGACTGCCGAGGCGGATCAGCCCGGAAGTCCGGACTGATCCTGCATCGATCCTGTCAGGACTCGTAATGATCGGCGACCAGCCGGTCCAGCAGCCGTACCCCATAACCGGTGGCGCCCTTGCCGGCGAGCGCGCCCTCCTTGGTGCCCCAGGCCATGCCGGCAATGTCCAGATGCGCCCAGGATCTGCCGTTGACGAAGCGCTGCAGGAACTGCGCCGCCGTGATCGAGCCGCCCGCGCGCCCGCCGCCGATATTCTTCATGTCGGCGATGTCGCAATCGATCTGCTTGTCATAGGCCTCGCCGAGCGGCATGCGCCAGACGCCTTCGCCCGTCGCCTTCGCCGCGGCGACGAGCCGCTCGGCCAGTTCATCATTATTGCTGAACATGCCGGCATTCTCATGCCCCAGCGCCACGATGATGGCGCCGGTCAGCGTTGCAAGATCGATCATGAAGCGGGGGGCGAAGCGTTCCTGCGCGTACCAGAGCACGTCGGCGAGGACGAGCCGCCCCTCGGCATCGGTGTTCAGCACCTCGATGGTCTGGCCGGAATAGGATTTCAGGATGTCGCCCGGGCGCATGGCGGTGCCGGAGGGCATGTTCTCCACCAGCCCGACCAGCCCCACCGCATCCACCCGCGCTCGCCGGCCGGCAAGTGCTGCCATCAGCCCGATGACGGTTCCCGCGCCGGCCATATCCCACTTCATGTCCTCCATGCCGCCGGCCGGCTTGATCGAGATGCCGCCAGTGTCGAAGGTGACGCCCTTGCCGACGAACACGACCGGGTCCTTCGGCGCGTCCTTCTTGCCCGACTTCTTACCGGATTTGCCCATTCCATCGGGCTGGCTGGCGCCCAGCCACTGCATCACCACCATGCGCGGTTCGGCGGCGCTGCCCTGCGCGACCCCGAGCAGCGCGCCGAAGCTGAGCTTCTCCAAATCCTTGCGGTTGAAGACCTCGACCTTCACGCCGAGATCAGCCAGGCTTTCCGCCCTTCGTGCCAGTTCGGCCGGATTCAGCTCGTTGGCGGGTTCGGAGACCAGATCGCGCGTCAGCTCGACGCCCGAGGCGATGGCGGCAAGCGGCGCGAAAGCGGTGCGTGCCTTTGCCGCATCCGGCGCCATGACGGTAAGCCGCCTCAGCCTCGGCTTGTCCTCCTCCTTCTGCTTCGTGCGGTACTTGTCGAACCGGTAGCTGCGCAGCCGCGCGCCGAGCCCGGCATGGGCGAGCATTGAATCATCGAGAGAATCGGCGGCGAGGAATGCTTCCACATCCCGTGAGAGCAGAGCCGCCGCCCTGGCGCCGGCGGCTTCCACCTGATGCGGACCCTCGGGCTTGCCCAGCCCGACCACGACCACCCGGTCGAGGCCCGGCAGCGGGGCGAGCAACGTGGCGCTCTGGCCGCGCCGCCCCTTGAAACCTGCTGCCCGCAGCGCCCGGTCAAGGCCGCCGGAAAGAGCAGCATCGAGTTCAGCGGCGATGCCGGAAAGCGGCGCGTCCTCGGGAAGAAGCAGGGCGAGGGCGCCCGAATGCGGCAGCGCCGGCTTCATGAAGGCAATATCGAGCATGGAGACATTCCTATAATTATTCCGGGCGGCACCCGGCTCAAACATCCGGCGCCACCATGCACCGCGACTTGGCGTTTTCCAAGCCTCGGTCTATCAGGCCGCCCATGGACAGATCGACAGATACGGATCGGATGCTGGAACTCGCCGCGCGGCTGGCCGAGGCGGCGGGGAGAGAGATCCTCGCGGTGCGGGCACAGGGCTTCACGGTCTCGGAAAAGGCGGACGCATCGCCGGTGACTGTGGCGGATACGCGGGCGGAACGGATCATCCTTGCAGGGCTGCGGGAAGCGACGCCTGATATTCCCGTGATCGCGGAGGAGGAAGTGGCCGCCGGACGGATAACAGAACCAGGATCGCGCTTCTGGCTGGTGGATCCGCTGGACGGGACGCGCGAATTTGCCGAGGGGCGGGATGAGTTCGCGGTGAATGTGGCGCTGGTGGCCGATGGTGTCGCCATTCTGGGCGCGGTGGCGGCGCCCGCGCAGGGTGCGCTTTATGGCGGTATCGTCGGCAAGGGTGCCTGGCGGCGCGATGCTGGCGGAATGCATCCCATCGCGGCGCGGAAGCCGCCACCGGAAGGCATGACCGTCTATGCCTCGCGCCATCATGCCAACGCGCCGGAGCTGAAATCCCTGCTGGACCGGTACAAGGTGGCGAGGCTCACCAATATTGGCTCGGCGCTGAAATTCTGCCGCCTCGCTGAGGGGGTGGCGGATTTCTATCCCCGGCTCGGCCGCACGATGGAATGGGATACCGCCGCACCCCAGGCCGTGCTGGAAGCGGCGGGTGGCGCCGTCGTCACCTGTGATGGCAGACCGCTGCGCTACGGCAAGCCTGGCTTCGAGAACCCCAACTTTCTCTGCTACGGCGCAAGCTAGCCCGAGAAGGCTTGCGCCCGGCATCTGTTAGTTAATATAACTAACGGATGGACGAATCCAGGATTATCTCGCGCGCAAGCATCATTGATCGAGACGGTGGTTCCGGTGGAGCCTGAGCGTCTCGGCAAGTACGAGATCAGGCGTGTCCTCGGCAGGGGCGCGATGAGCATCGTTTATGAAGGTTTCGATCCGCTCATAGAAAGGCGCGTGGCGATCAAGACCGTCCGCCTGCCGGACCGCGGCGATCCGGACGCGGAGGAGAATCTAGCACGCTTCCGGCGCGAGGCGCAGGCGGCGGGCAGGCTCAACCACGCCAATGTCGTCAGCGTCTATGATTACGGCGAGACGGATGATGCCGCCTTCATCGTCATGGAATATGTCGAAGGCACGACGCTGAAAGCACTGCTC
>DASTAF010000167.1:0-3330 GCA_035713005.1 Acetobacteraceae bacterium | reverse complement strand
AGGCCGGTGACCTCGCGTGGCTCTATCAGTATCCGCAGGCCTGGCGCATCGTACAACTCGCTGGTGAGCGCCAGGATGGTGAGAGAAGGATGGTCAGCACAGGCGTCCACGTGAATGATCAGCGCCGGCCGCGGCTTCCCGAAGTCACCGGAGGACGCGACCGTCACCAGATCGCCTCGCTTCACGCGGTCCAGCCTGGGTATCGGATACATCCTCGATCCAGCGCATCACCTCCGCCTCGTCGCTGGCAGGGTCGGCAGCGCGTGCGGCGAGTAGGCGGGACTGCCGCCGCGCCTCGGCGGCAAAAGCCCGATGGTGTTGCCGCTCCACATAAGCCGCATGAAATCGCGCAGCACCTGGGCGGCCGGCTTATCGTCGGCCTCGGTCGCCGCCTGAAAATCCGCCTTCAGCTTTCTTCCTTCGGATGCTGGCTGAGCCGGGGCATCATGACCTCACGGACGCCGGCAAAGGTGCCGAGGGCGGCGAAGGGCAGCAGCCAGATGCCGGGGATCAGCCAAGCCAGCCGCGCGACACCCATGCCGAGCCCGACCGCGATCGCCAGCAGATAGCTCAGCAGGTTGAACATCACGAGGATCGCCTGGCTGTCGCTGATCTCGCGCCCCTGCCAGGCGACAATCAGCGCCGGTATCGGGCCGCCCATGCTGGTGCAGCCGTTCAGGATGCCGAGAAACGCCCCCGCCGCCAGCGGCCCCGCGCCGGGGCCGATCCTGATCCGGAACCGGGCCAGCCGCAGCCCGGCTGCCGGTACTCCCGCGATGTGCTACGTCTCGATCATGAGCAAGCCGCAGGACCGGATGATCGCCGGGTTCACGACCAGGGAACGGGACTACATCCGCAGGGAACTCGACAGGTTCTTCACCACCCTGCCGAGCGTGGCGGAGGGGTTCCATCTGAAAACCTGGCGCGGCGGCCCGGAGGCGGGCAAGCCGAAGATTGCGCCGGTCGCGGAGGGGCTGGTAGAGCGGGGGCTGATGCGGCTCGGTGCCCAGGGGCGCCTGCCCCGGCTCTTCTTCACGGAAGCCGGCCTGGCTGCGCTGCGCTCGATGATGATGGATCGCCGCCTCGCGGATCCGAACAAGTTCGCCCATGTCCGGCAGGAGCTTGGCATTGATCCCGCCTCTGACGGAGACGCAGCGCCAGAATGAGGCGCATGTCGGGCCTTCCCCACCAGCATTCATGTGGCGAAGCCTCCTGGCGGTGGTGCTGGATGGGCTTCGGCTTGCGGCTTCGCCTCCCGCGCTACAGGGCTTTGCCGTCCTGGCGCTCGAACGGCGGCGGGCCACACAGCATGGTGAGCATCAGCCATGGATGATTGTAGACGCCGTTTAGTAATGTTATCCTGCTGAGATGAAAAATTCCGGCACGGCAAGAAGTTCTTGCCGGCACCGCAAATGAGAATAGAGAAAGTCAAGGATGTCTGGAACAACTCCGCAAAATGCACTGCTGGATTTAACAGCCACGATCGTCTCCGCCCATGTGTCCCGCAATGCCGTGACTTCCGAGGCGCTGCCTTCGCTGGTCCGGCAGGTCTATCATAGTCTTGTGGGTCTTGATGCAAATCTGGAGCCGGTGGCGGAACCGCCGCAGCCTGCGGTCAATCCGAGGAAGTCGGTATTCCCGGACCACATCATCTGCCTGGAAGACGGCCAGAAGGTAAAGATGCTGCGCCGCTACCTGAGGACGCGCTACAAGCTGACGCCTGAGCAGTATCGCGAGCGTTGGGGACTTGATCCGAATTACCCGATGGTCGCACCCAACTACACGAAGGTCCGCTCGGCGCTGGCCAAGTCTTTCGGGCTGGGCAGGAACGCTCCCGCAGTGCCGGAAGAGGCGGCCGGGAAAGCCGCTACTGTCGGGGAAGGGCATCCGGCGGAAAGCGCTGAGCCGGAAGCCAGGGCGGCAAAGGCACCGGCGGCGAAGCAGAAGAGATGGGTGGTCGCGCCCGGCCAGAGGAAGCCCGGCTCCTCTGGGCCGGGCCGGAAGGCAGTGGGTGAGCAAAAGAACTGAGCAGCAAGGTAGTTGAGCGGTTTGACCTTTTGCGAACGCGACTGCTGAAAATTGGGGCCGGAGGCCATCCGGCCCCTGGTTGACCAGGGCCGCCTGCCTGTGCTGCCGGCGGCTCTACCGCCCCTCTCCACCGAAATGCTTCCGGTGCTTCTTCCCGCGGTTTCCATTATCCGAGTATGGCCTGATCAGCCCGCCGCCGTGCTGACGGCATCGATCACCTCGCGCAGTTTCTGCCGCACGGTCTGCGCGACTTCGCCGAGGGTCTGATTATCGACCGCCTGCATCGAGGCCACAGGATCGACCGCCGAGACCTCAACCCTCCCGTCCACCTTCTCCTGCACGATCACATTGCACGGCAGCATCGTGCCGATCTTGTCCTCCGCCTGGAGCGCCCGATACGCCATCTGCGGATTGCATGCCCCGAGGATCCGGTATGGCCGGAACTCGATGCCGAGCTTCGCCTTCATCGTCGCCTGCACGTCGATCTCGGTCAGCACGCCGAAGCCATGCGCCTTCAGCGCCGCCTGCGTCGCCGCCAGGGCGGCATCAAAAGACAGTTTCACCGTCGTCGAAAAATGATAGGTCATCACCACCATCCCCAGGTTCGATTTCAATTTGCTATATCGCCTGCAACAGGCTCGTCTCAACCTTCCATAGTTGATGATGACGCGGCTACTTCGCCTTTTCGGTGAGGCGGGCGGCAAACCAGGTAAGGTCGATCATCATCCGCTCATGGGTGCCGCGGCCAATCATCTCGACCTCATCATAGGCGGTGACGGCGAAGGTGATGCGCCGTCCATCCACCGCCGTCACCTCGGCCTCGGCTCGAACTCGCATGCCTTCCAGGGTTGCCGCCAGATGGTGGAGCGCGATCGCGGTGCCGACTGAACTCTCATGCGGGCCGAACTGGCTGCGGATTGCGTTCAGCGCGGCATTCTCCATCAGCCGGACCGCCGGCGGCATCGATATCGCCCTGGCGGCTCTGCTCAACGGCGCGGCGATGGCCGCGGCCAATGCCTCGCCGGCACAGCGTCAGGCCCAAGATCAGGCCCGGGCCGCTCACCGGGGGATGTGGAAGTAGCGGCGACAGAAGAAGGATTCCTGGTCAATCATCCGATGGTCAGGCGCCAGCGATGTCAGGGAAGTGGGGAGAATGCCCCCGGCTCTATTGCACCGCATCGGGTTCAAGCTGACCGCCTGCCCCTGCAGGGATGGCGCCAGCAGCTCGACTGGGCGGCAGCGATTGAACTTCAGAAAGTTCCTGGTATATGATCCAGATAAACGATCGCTAATGTTTCTTTT
>DASTAF010000166.1:0-4810 GCA_035713005.1 Acetobacteraceae bacterium | reverse complement strand
GGCCGGGCTGCCGGGGGTGATCACCGGGGCGCTGCTGGCGCTCGCCATTTCGGTGGGGGAGACGGCGCCGCTGATCTACACCGCCGGATGGTCGAACTACGTGTGGAGCGGCAGGCTGACCCACGAGCCGATCGGCTATCTCACCTATGTGATCTGGACCTTCATCAACCAGCCCAATCCCGAATCCCACGCTTTGGCCTTCGCCGCCGCCTTCATGGTGATGCTGGTGGTCCTGGCCATCAATATCGGCGTCCGGCTGGCGACGCGGGGGATGCGGCGGAGCTAGGGGATCATCCGCCGGCTGCCATTGCGGCGAGCCTGGCGACGGTGTTCATGTTGCGCGCTGTGCCCGCCTTCGCAGCAGGAATGCGCAGTTTTGTATTCGCCATGCCCGCGCCATAGCGGACATAGATTTCCCGCTGTCCAAGTCGTAGTTCCTCGTCGGGAGCGAGGCCGGTCACGCCTTCCAGCGTGGCTGGCGATGTCGGATCATCCAGAAAGATCGCCATGACGCGGTTACCCGGCGCGCCGGCGAATGGGTTCCGCGCCAGAACCTCCGCCATTTCGGCGGCCGTCCGCAGGATCACACCGACTGGCTTGCCAGCATGGGCCTCAAGGCAAGCTTCAAGAACGGCCTTTGTCTCCGGCTCGTCCCGCTCAGTGGTGAAAACCACGTTGCCGCTGGCGATATACGTGCGCACCGCCTGAAATCCGGCCGCTTCGCATATTGCCTTTAGGTCATCCATCGCCAGCCTGTTGGTTCCACCGACATTCACGGCACGAAGCAGGGCAACGAACGACACCATCAGCGGCATCCTATATGGATAGGGAGGCACGGCAACCGCGCCGGCGCGGCGCAGCGATAGCAAAGACCGTCAGGGAATCATCCGCTCGACCGTCTCCAGCCGGTCCGCCTCCTCGGCGGGCTTGTCGGTGCGGATGCGCAGGATGCGCGGGAAGCGCAGCGCCACGCCGGATTTGTGCCGGGCGGAGCGCTGGGCGCCATCGAAGCCCAGTTCCATCACCAGGGTTTTTTCCACCTCCCGCACCGGGCCGAACTGCGCGGTGGTGTGGTTCCTGATCCAGCGGTCGAGAAAGCCCAGCTCCTCGTCCGTGTAGCCGGAATAGGCTTTTCCCACCGGAACCAGCACGCCTTCCCTGTTCCAGAGGCCGAAGGTGTAATCGGAATAATAGGAGCTGCGCTTGCCGTGGCCGCGCTGGGCGTACATCAGCACCGCGTCGATGGAGAGCGGGTCGCGCTTCCATTTCCACCACAACCCCTTGGGCCGGCCGGAGAGATAGGGCGAATCGCCGCGCTTGAGCATCAGCCCTTCGATGGAGGCTTCCCGCGCCCCGTCCCGCAGCCGCGCCAGATCATCCTCCGAGGCGAAGGGGATCAGCGGCGAGAGATCCATCCGCGCCGGGCGGATGCGGGCGAACCATTCCTCCAGGCGCTCGCGCCTCGCGTCGAAATGCAGGGTGCGGAGGTCTTCCCCGCCATCGAACAATATGTCGTAGAGGCGGACGCCGACCGGATAGTCCTTCTGCATCTTCGCGCTGACCGTCTTGCGGTTGAGCCGCTGCTGCAGATCGGCGAAGGGAGCGACCGCCCCATCCCGCATCACCAGCAATTCACCATCCACAACGCCGCGGAACTCCATCGCCGCGAGAATCTCGGGAAAGGCGTTCGAGATGTCATCGGCGCCGCGCGAATAGATGCGCCGCCCCGCCTCGGTGGAAACCAGTTGCACCCGGATTCCGTCCCATTTCCACTCGGCGCGATAGGCGCCCCAGTCCATCGCGGCGCGATCCGCCTCCTCGATCGGATGCGCCAGCATCAGCGGGCGAAAGACGGGCGTGGCGCGCGGATCGGGGCGCGGGCTGCGCCCTTCCAGCCAGGCGAACAGCTCGCCATAGGGCGGGGCGAGACCGTGCCAGACCTCCTCGATCTCCTCCACATCCACCCCCGCCCATCCCGCGAGCGCCAGCTTGGCGAGGCGGAGCGAGGCGCCGACGCGCAGCCCCCCGGTCATCAGCTTGACCAGGGCGATGCGGGTGGTGGGGGCGCTGCAATCCATCCATTCCGCGATTCGCGGCGCCAAGGCGGGCTTGGCGGCGGATTCGAGGAAGTTCACCACCTCCGGCAGCTCGGGCGAGCGGTCCCCGGCGGCGGCCGGCCAGATCAGCGCGATGGTCTCCGCCAGATCGCCGACGAAATCATAGGACAGGGCGAAGAGCAGCGGATCGGTCCGCGCCTCGGCCAGGGCGCGCAGGGCGGCGGGCTTGGCGCCGGGAAAATCCAGCGCCCCGGCGATGGCGGCGAGCGCGTAGCCCCGTTCGGGATCGGGGCGATGGGCGAAATAATCCGCGAGCAGGGCGATCTTGGCGTTGCGGCCGGGGGTGAAGACCAGCCGTTCCAGCAGATCGGCGAAAGCCTTCACGCGGCTTCCTCCTCCTCGCCATAGCCGATCAGCTTCAGCGCCCGGGCGCGGATGCCCATCAGGCCCGCCTGGTGGATCAGCGCCTCCTCGCTGCCATGCGTCACCCAGACTTCCGGGGCGCCGACATCGCGCAGCGTCGCGGTCAGCTCGTCCCAGTCCGCATGGTCGGAGATCACCAGCGGCAGCTCCACCCCGCGCGACTTGGCGCGCTGGCGCACCGCCATCCAGCCGGAGGCGAGGCCGGTGACCGGATCGTTGAGGCGCCGCGCCCAGCGGTCCGCAATGGCCGAAGGCGGGGCGAGCACGATGGCCCCGGCGAGCGCCGCCTTCTCCGCCACCGTCGCCGGGCGAAGCTCGCCCAGCCTCACGCCGAGCTGCTCGTACACATCGCAGACGCCGCGCAGCGCGCCGTGCAGATAGATCGGCGCGTCGTAGCCCGCCTCCCGCAGCGAGGCGATCAGCCGCTGGCACTTGCCGAGGGCGTAGCAGCCGATGACATGGGTGCGCTCGGGGAACAGGGCCATGGAATGGAACAGCCTCTCGATCTCGCCCTTCACCGGCGGATGGCGGAACACCGGCAGCCCGAACGTCGCCTCGGTGACGAAGACATCGCAGGGGATCGGCACGAAAGGCGCGCAGGTCGGGTCGGCCCGGCGCTTGTAGTCGCCGGAAACCACCGCCCGGCTGCCCCGGTATTCCATCACCACCTGGCAGGAGCCAAGCACATGCCCGGCGGGGGCCAGTGATACCTCCACGTCATCGAGGCGGATCGTCTCGCCAATGGCCAGCGCCTGCTGCCTCTCCCCTGCCCGCTCCTCGCCCATCCGGGCGCGCATGATGGCCAGCGTCTCGGCGCTGGCGAGCACATGGCGATGGCCGGGCCGGGCATGATCGGCATGGGCATGGGTGATCACCGCGCGCTCCACCGGGCGCAGCGGGTCGATATGGAAGCCGCCCGGCAGGCAGCAGAGCCCCTGCGGGGTGACGCGCAGCCATGTCTCCGGATGTGAAACCATGGCTTCAATATCGGTACGGCTTGCGCAAAACGCCAGAGTTCCTATTCTGTTCGCGTGCCAGCCCTTCCGCCTCCGTTCGCCGACTGGTTCGCCGCGCGCGGCTGGACGATACGGCCGCATCAGCTCGCCATGCTGGAAGCGGCGGAGGCGGGCGAGCATGCGCTGCTGGTCGCCCCCACCGGCGGCGGCAAGACGCTGGCCGGCTTCCTGCCGAGCCTGATCGCCCTGGCGCGCGACCCCGCGCCGCGCCTGCACACGCTCTATGTCAGCCCGCTGAAGGCGCTGGCGATCGACATCGCCCGCAACCTGACCGCGCCGATCGGCGAGATGGCGCTGCCCATCACCGTCGAGACGCGGAGCGGCGACACGCCCGCCAACCGCCGCGCCCGCCAGCGGGCCAGCCCGCCGCACATCCTGCTCACCACCCCGGAAAGCCTCGCTCTGCTGCTTTCGCTGGAGGATGCGCCAGCCTTGTTCGCCGGGCTGAAGGCGGTCATCATCGACGAGGTGCATGCGCTGGCCGGGACCAAGCGGGGCGATCAGCTCGCGCTTGGACTGGCGCGGCTGTCCCGCCTCGCGCCGGAAGCGCGGCGCATCGGGCTCTCCGCCACGGTGGCGCATCCGCAGGCGATCCGCGCCTGGGTCTCGCCGGACGGGCGCGGCGGCGGGACGAGGCTGATCCGGGGCGAGGCCGGCGCGCCACCCGAGATCGCCATGCTCATCCCGCCGGGGCGGATACCCTGGTCCGGCCATATGGGGCTGGCCGCCGCGCCGGCCATTCTCGAGCGGATCGCCGCGGCGCGGATGAGCATCATCTTCGTCAACACCCGCGCCCAGGCGGAGCTGCTGTTCCAGGCGCTGTGGCGGGCGAATGACGCCAACCTCGCCATCGGCCTGCACCATGGCAGCCTCGACATCGCGCAGCGGCGGCGGATCGAGGCGGCGATGGCATCGGGCACGCTGCGCGCGGTGGTGGCGACCAGCTCGCTCGATCTGGGCATCGACTGGGCGGGGGTGGATCAGGTGATCCATGTCGGCGCGCCGAAGGGCGCCTCCCGGCTGGTCCAGCGGCTCGGCCGCGCCAATCACCGGCTGGAGGAGGCTTCGCGCGCCCTGCTGGTTCCCGCCAACCGGTTCGAGGTGCTGGAATGCGAGGCGGCGATGCTGAGCGTGGCGGAGGGCGTGCTGGACGGCGATCCGCCCCGGCCGGGGGCGCTGGATGTGCTGGCCCAGCACGTGCTCGGCTGCGCCTGCGCGGAACCCTTCCAACCTGATGACCTTTTCGCCGAGGTGACTTCCGCCGCGCCCTATGCCGATCTGCCGAGGAGGGATTTCGACGACGTGCTCCGCTTC
>DASTAF010000165.1:0-4727 GCA_035713005.1 Acetobacteraceae bacterium | reverse complement strand
AATCGGGGCCGCGATTTCCTTAATTACCGTTGACAATATGGGTTGATTGCTGATGAACGCGGCGTTTCAGAATCTGGGCTTGGGCTACCGGTTCGAGGATCTGGCCGGGCGCGAGGGGCTGATCCGGCTGGACCGCGACTTCGTGGCAAGGCTGGAGGTGGCGGACCCGGCCCTGCACGCAGCGCTGATGGCGGCACGCGCCGCACCCGGCGCGGTGGAGCGCAAGGCCGAGGCCGGGCTGATCACCGCCCTCGCCCCGCATCTGCAGGCGATGCTGGGCGAATTGTTCGGCATCAGCGGCGAACTTGCCGCCATCCGGGAGGCCACCCAGGCGCGCGATGCGGTGCATCTGGTCAAGCGCAATTTCGTCCAGCGCAAGGCGGTGAAGACCCATGCCCAGGCGGAGGCTTTCGACGCGGCGGCGCTACGCGAGGCGCTGGTCGCGCGCGGGGTGACGCCGTTCACCGAGGAGAATTTCGCCCGCGCGGTGCTGGATTTCGAGGCCAAGGGCGAGGCCGAATCATTGGATTTGGCGGCGCGCTACGCCGCCTGGGCGACGCTGACCGAGGCGGGCCGCGAATACCACGCCGATGACGTGCTGTTCCGGGTGCCGCACAAGGTCGATCCCCAGCATCTGGTGCCGGTGGAGACCATCGAGCGCAACGGCGTGACCATGCTGCGCCTGCCGCCGGATGACTGGCGGGTGCGGGACGGCTTCGCCCTCACCGATCCCGGCATGACCACGGATCAGGCGCTGGACCAGATGAACTACTGCATCTGGTGCCATCACCAGGGCAAGGATAGCTGCTCGCAGGGGCTGCGCGACCGCAAGACCGGCGCGTTCCAGGCGTCGCCGTTCGGGGTGACGCTGAACGGCTGCCCGCTGGAGGAGCGCATCAGCGAGATGCACGAGGTGCGGGCCGAGGGCACGCTGCTCGGCGCCTTCGCCATCATCCTGATCGACAATCCGATGGTCGCCGCCACCGGCCACCGCATCTGCAACGACTGCATGAAGGCCTGCATCTATCAGAAGCAGGAGGCGGTCGATATTCCGCAGGCGGAGAGCAACATCCTGCGGGACGTGCTGGCCCTGCCCTGGGGTTTCGAGCTTTACGCCCTGCTGACCCGCTGGAACCCGCTGGATATCCGCCGCCCGGTCGAGAAGCCCTTGTCGGGGCGTTCGGCGCTGGTGGTGGGGCTGGGGCCGGCGGGATTCACCCTCGCCCATCATCTTCTGTCCGAGGGGCATACGGTGGTGGCGGTGGATGGGCTGAAGATCGAGCCGCTGCCCGCCGAATGCCGCGCGCCGATCCGCGACGCCGCCACCCTGTTCGAGAATCTGGACGACCGGGTGATGGCCGGGTTCGGCGGGGTGGCCGAATACGGCATCACCGTGCGCTGGAACAAGAACTACCTGAAGCTGATCCGCATATTGCTGGAGCGCCGCAAGCACTTCGCCGCCTTCGGCGGGGTGCGCTTCGGCGGCGGCGGCACGCTTTCCATCGACGATGCCTGGGCGATGGGCTTCGACCATATTGCGCTTTCCATGGGCGCGGGGCGGCCCACGGTGCTGGATATTCCGAACGGATTGGCGCGCGGGGTTCGCCAGGCCTCGGATTTCCTGATGGCGCTGCAACTGACGGGGGCGGCGAAGCTATCCTCGGTGGCCAATCTGCAATTGCGGCTGCCGGTGGTGGTGATCGGCGGCGGGCTGACCGCCATCGACACCGCGACCGAGAGCCTGGCCTATTACGTCCGGCAGGTGGAGAAATTCGCCCTTCGCCATCGCTTGCTGGTGGCGGAGCACGGCGAGGAGGCGGTGCGGCTGCGCTGGAACGCCGAGGAGACGGAGATCGCCGGGGAGTTCCTCGCCCATGCCGAGGCCATCGCCGCCGAGCGGGACGCGGCGGCGCGGGAGGGGCGGGAGCTTCGGCTGAACGCGCTGCTGGATGGCTGGGGTGGCGTGACCATCGCCTATCGCCGCCGGATGACCGACGCGCCGAGCTACACCCTCAACCACGAGGAAGTGGCGATGGCGATGAAGGAGGGGGTGCGCTTCGCCGAGGGGCTGACGCCGCGCGCGGTGGAGGTGGATGGGTACGGCCATGTCGCGGGCCTGCGCGTGAGCGGCAAGGACGGCGTGGAGAGCGTCCTGCCGGCGCGGGCCATACTGGTCGCCGCCGGCACCCAGCCCAATACGGTGCTGGCGCGCGAGGATGGCCGGATCAGGCTGGAGGGCCGGTATTTCCAGGCCATCGACGAGCATGGGGCGGTGGTGCTGCCCGAGCGGGCCATGGCCAAGCCGCAGGCGGCGCAGGTGCTGATGCACCGGGCGGCGGACGGGCGGATGATGAGCTTTTTCGGCGACCTGCACCCCTCCTTCTTCGGCAATGTGGTGAAGGCGATGGGGAGCGCCAAGCGCGGCTATCCCATCGTCTCGCGCCTGCTGGAGGCGCGGGAGCCGGCATCCACGCCCGAGGCGGTGCTGCGCCGGGCGGGGGAGGATTTCGTCACCACAGTGCATGCGGTGAACCGGCTGACGCCGACGATCATCGAGGTGGTGCTGCGCGCCCCCGCCGCCGCCCGCGCCTTCCGCCCCGGCCAGTTCTTCCGGCTGCAGAATTTCGAGAGCCTCGCGCCGAGGCTGGACGAGCCGGCGGTCTCGACGGTGCTGGCGATGGAGGGGCTGGCGATGACCGGCGCCTCCGCCGATGCGGAGAGCGGGCTGGTCTCGGTCATCGCGCTGGAGATGGGCGGCTCCTCCGATCTCTGCGCCAGCCTCCGCCCCGGCGAGCCGGTGGTGCTGATGGGGCCGACCGGGACGGCGACCGAGATTCACGCGGACACCACGGTGGCGCTGGTGGGCGGCGGGCTCGGCAACGCGGTGCTGTTCTCCATCGGCGCCGCGATGCGGGCGGCGGGCTCGAAGGTGATCTATTTCGCCGGCTACAAGCAGCGGATCGACCGCTACAAGACCGCCGAGATCGAGCGGGCGGCGGATGTGATCGTCTGGTGCTGCGACGAGGCGCCGGGCTTCGCCCCGACGAGGCCGCAGGACCGCGCCTTCGTGGGCAATATCGTCGCCGCCATGGCCGCCTATGGCGCGGGGGAGCTGGACCCGGTGATTCCGCTTTCCGATGCCACCCACATGATCGTCATCGGCTCGGACCGGATGATGCGGGCGGTGGGCGAGGCGCGGCATGGGGTGCTGGCGCCCTATCTGCACCCGCATCACTCGGCCATCGGCTCGATCAATTCACCCATGCAGTGCATGATGAAGGAGGTTTGCGCCCAGTGCCTGCAGGCGCAGGCCGACCCGGTGACCGGGGAGCGGCGCATCGTGTTCTCCTGCTTCAATCAGGATCAGGCGCTGGACTGGGTGGATTTTTCGGTGCTGCACGAGCGCCTGACCCAGAACACGCTCTCCGAGAAGCTCACCGCCCAGTGGATCGACCGGGCGCTGCGCCGGCTCGATGCCCGGCCCGCTCTGGCGGCGGAATAGGAAAAACAGGCCTCCTTCGCGGGAGGCCGGCTTGGTTCAGGCCAAGGGTTATGGCTCAGTGCTTGGTGGCGAGGCCGATATCGGTGATGCCGGTCTTGCGCACCGTGTTCATCACCTGCATCAGCCGGTCGTACCTGATGCCCTTGTCTCCGGCGATGATGACGTTGACCTTCTTCCCCTGCGCCTTGAGCTGCTGAAGGAAGGCCTGCAGCCCGGCGCGGGTCACCGTCTGGTTCTTCACGTGCAGGTCGCCCTGCTTGCCGATCATGATGACGATCTGCGTCGGCTTCAGCGCGGTGGCGGTGGAGGCGCCGGGGAGCTGCAGCCGCACGCCGGAATCGGGGATCATGCGCAGCACGATCATCACGAAGAACACCAGCAGGAACATCATGATGTCGATCATCGGCACGATTTCGAGCCGGGGTCGCTCACGTTCCATGAAATCGTGGCGGCGCTTCATGACTCAGGCTCCCATCGAGGCGAATTCATCCGTCCGACGCGCCACGCCCACCGGGGCGGCGCCGGCATCCGAGAGGCCCTTGCTGTGGAAGCGGTTGATCAGCACCAGCTTGATCAGCTCCAGCTGCTGCATGATCTGCCGGGTGAGCGAATTGAAGTAGTTGACGAAATAGACGGCGATGATGGCGATCAGCAGGCCGGCGCCGGTGGAGACCAGCGCATCGGCGATGCCGCCGGTCACCTTGGCCGGGCCGCCATGGGCGGAGAGCACGTTGAAGGCCTGGATCATGCCGATGATGGTGCCGAACAGGCCCAGCAGCGGCGCGATGGTGACGGAGGTATCGAGTATCCAGAGCGAGCGGGTGATCCGCGGCATCGAATCCATGATCTCCTCTTCGAGGTGATTGTCCAGCTCCTCGGCGGTTTCGCCGCGCGAGGCGAGGGCGGTGACGATCAGATGGCCCTGCAGGGTTTTGGAATTCCGCTCCGCCAGTTCCTGCAGCCCGGCCATGTTCGCATAGCCGAGGCCGCGAAGCTGGGCATGGATGCGCGCGCCCGCCCGCAGCGTGCGCCTGAGCAGCCACCAGCGCTCCATGGCGACGGCAAGGGTGATGATCAGCAGGATCGGCATGATCGCCAGCAGCCCGCCGGTCAGGATGATAAGCCGGACAACTTCACTCATTGATTGAACTCCTTGGTCTGAACATTGGGCGCCATCCCTGCTTCACCTGGTTGTTTTTGCAGCGGTTGCGATGGCGCAAGCCCT
>DASTAF010000164.1:0-2560 GCA_035713005.1 Acetobacteraceae bacterium | reverse complement strand
CTCGGCCCCGAGGTGGCGGAGCTGGAGGCGAGGCTGGCGGAATACTGCGCCGCCCGCCACTGCATAGGGGTGAGTTCGGGCACGGACGCGCTGCAGATCGCCCTGATGGCGGAGGAGATCGGCCCCGGGGACGCCGTGTTCCTGCCCGCCTTCACCTATACCGCGACCGCCGAGGTGCCCCTGCTGCTGGGTGCCATGCCAGTCTTCGTGGATGTCGATCCGCGCAGCTTCCAGATCGATCCGGAGCATCTGCGGGAGCGGATCGAGCAGGTGCGGCGTGACGGAGAATTGCGTCCACGGGCGATCATCGGCGTCGATCTGTTCGGCCAGCCCGCTCCTTGGCCGGAGCTTCGGGAACTGGCCGCGCAATATGATCTTTTCACCCTGGATGACTGCGCCCAGGCCTTTGGGGCGAGCCTGAACGGCGAGAAACTCGGTCATGCCGCCGATGCCACGGCGGTCAGCTTCTTTCCCTCCAAGCCGCTCGGCGCCTATGGCGATGGCGGCGCCCTGTTCACCGAGGATGAGGAGCGGGCGGCGCTCTACCGCTCCCTGCGCAGCCATGGCGAGGGCGCGGCGCGCTACGACGTGCTGCGGATCGGGATGAACGGCAGGCTGGACACGCTGCAAGCGGCGGTGCTGCTGGCCAAGCTGGAGGTTTTCGACGCCGAATTGGCCGCGCGGGAGCGAATCGCCCGCATCTATGAGGCGGAACTGGCGGGGGTGGTGGAAACTCCGGCGCGGGTGCCGGAAAGCGCCAGTGCCTGGGCGGTCTATTCCGTGCTCTTTCCCGACCAGGCCGCGCGTGACGCGGCACAAGCGGCGCTGAGGGCAGCGAATATCGCGAGCGCGATCTACTATCCCCGGCCGCTGCATCATCAGCCCGCCTATCTCGCGGCGCATGACGGCACGGAGCTGCCAATCGCCGAGCAGTTGGGGGGACGGATTCTGGCGCTGCCGATCCATCCCGATCTGCCGGATGAGGCAGCGCGGCGGGTGGCCGATGTGCTCCGCTTGGCCGCCGGGTGAGCGGATCATGCCGCGCGGCGACCTGTTCCCCGAGATCGGCCCCTATGAGACCGGTTACCTACCGGTAGGCGACGGGCATGTGATCTATTGGGAGCAGGTGGGGAATCCGCGCGGCAAGCCGGTTTTCTTCCTGCATGGCGGCCCTGGCGCGGGTGCTGGCGCCGTCCACCGGCGCTTCTTCGATCCGGGGATATGGCGGGTGGTGATCTTCGATCAGCGCGGCGCCGGACGCTCCCGTCCGCTCGGCGAGCTTCACGCCAACACCACGCCGCATCTGGTCGCCGATATCGAGGCACTGCGCAAATTCCTCGGCATCGAGCGCTTCATCCTGTTTGGCGGCTCCTGGGGATCGACCCTGGCGCTTGCCTATGCCCAGGCTCATGCGGATAGGGTGGCGGCGCTGGTGCTGCGGGGAATTTTCCTCGGCCGCCAGGAGGAGGTGGACTGGTTCCTGCACGGGCTGGGACAGTTTTTTCCAGACGCGCATGGCTCGCTGGTCAATTTCCTGCCGCCGGAGGAGCGGGCCGACCTGCTCGGCAGCTATCTGAAGCGCCTGACCGATCCAAACCCGGAAATTCATGGCCCGGCGGCTCGGGCGTGGTCCGTCTATGAAGGATCATGCTCCACCCTTCTGCCCAATTTCGAGACGGTGGCGGCCTTCGCCCAGGACCGGACAGCGATCGGGCTGGCGCGGATCGAGGCGCATTACTTCGCCCACCGCCTCTACCTGCCGGAAGGTGGGCTGCTCGCCCATATGCCGGCGATCCGTCATGTTCCGGCGGAGATCGTCCAGGGGCGCTATGACATGATCTGCCCGCCGAGCACTGCCTTCGACCTCGCCATGGCTTGGCCGATCGCCCGGCTCACCCTGGTGCCGGATGCGGGGCACTCGGCGCTGGAGCCGGGCGTGCGGGCGGCGCTGCTGGCCGCGCTGGATCGCGTGCGTGCCCTGATATAGCCTCGTTCCAAAGACAGGAAGATCGAGCGGGCGGAAGAAATGATGAACGATGAATCTGACGATTCCGGTCCCATCCGGCGGTTGTCGCGCCGCCGCCTGATGGGTGGCCTGGCGGCATCGGGTCTTGCCGCCTCCGCGCGGGCTGCCATGCCGCCCGAAACCTGGCCGCTTGCCCTGAGCATGGGAACCGGAGCGCCGGGCAGCGGCTTCGCCCTCTATGGACCTTCCTGGGGACAGGCTGTGCACGAGGCCACGGCCATTCCGGTTTCCTACCGGATTTCCGGGGGTGCCGCCGCCAATCTGCTGCTCATCGAGCAGAACGCCGTCCAGCTCGGCATGACCACCCTCGCCGTCGCCGCCAGCGCCTGGGCGGGACGGGGCGCGTGGACCGGCAATCTGCCGCTTCGCGATTTTCGCGCCTTGTTCCCGGTCTACCGGGCGACGCTGCAGATCATCGCGCCCTACGGCTCGGGCATGGCTAGGCCCGGCGATCTGGATGACGCCTCCATCGGGGTCGGTCCCGCCGGCGGCTCGGGAGCCGTGCTGGTGCCGCTGCTGCTCGCCAGCCTCGGC
>DASTAF010000163.1:0-4934 GCA_035713005.1 Acetobacteraceae bacterium | reverse complement strand
AGCGCCTGGAGCGCGAGGGCTTCTGATCTCCCAGGCATTCGGGGGTTGTCTTGCAACCCCTGTCGCTTGAGCTACCATTGAAGCGTGGCCAATAAACGGAACGACCATGCTGCCAGCAGAGATAATCGATCTGGAACGCCTTGCCGAGACGCCGGTTTCCGAGGCCCCCTTCCGGCATGTGATCGTGCCGCGCTTCGTCCGTCCGAAGACGCTGGGAGAGGTCGTCGGCGCCCTGCCGGAAATGCGGGGGCGGGGCAGCTATCCAATCGAATCGCTCAAATTCGGGCAGGCCGCAGGAGACCTGATGCAGGCTCTCGCCGGCGCCGCCTTGCGCCAGGCGATCGCCCGAAAATTCGATCTCGATCTCGATGGCGCCCCCACCATGATCACCCTGCGCGGCAACTCTACCGAGCGGGACGGGCAGATTCATTGTGATTCGGTGGCCAAGCGCGTCACCGTGCTGCTTTATCTGAACCCAGCCAACGCCGCCTGGGCGCGCCAGGAAGGCTGCCTGCGCCTGCTGCGAGGACCCGACAATCTCGATGATTACGCGGTGGAAGTGCCGCCGGTCGATGGAACTCTCCTGGTGTTTCCCAATGGCCCCACCACATGGCACGGACACAAGACTTTCACCGGCAGGCGTTACGTGGTCCAGCTCAACTACATGACGAACGATCTCAAGGCGCGCGCCGAGCTGCGCCGCCATCGGCTTTCCGCCCTGGTCAAGCGCCTGGCGCCGGCCGCATGATGCGCGCCGGCACCGACTGATGCTGGAGGGATGCCGCATCGCCGTCGTGCTTCCGGCCTATAACGCGGAGCGGACGCTGGAACGGACCATCGAGGATATTCCCCGCGATGTCGTCGATGATCTGATCCTGACCGATGATGCCAGCGCCGACGAAACCGCGCGCCTGTCCCGGCAACTCGGCCTGCACACCATCGTCCACACCCGCAATCTCGGCTACGGCGCCAACCAGAAAACCTGCTACCGCGCGGCGCTGGAACGCGGCGCCGATATCGTGGTCATGCTGCACCCCGACTATCAGTATTCGCCGCGTCTGGTTCCGGCCATGGCCTGGATGATCGCCTCCGGCCATTACGATGCGGTGCTGGCCTCGCGCATCCTGGGCGGCACCGCGCTCTCGGGTGGCATGCCGCTGTGGAAATATGTGGCGAATCGCGGCCTCACCCTGGCCGAGAACCTGCTCCTCGGCCAGAAAATGTCGGAATATCATACCGGCTATCGGGCCTGGTCGCGCCAGGTGCTGGAAACCCTGCCGCTGGATCTGTGCTCGGACGATTTCGTGTTCGACAACCAGATGATCGCCCAGGCCGTCTATGCCGGCTTCCGCCTGGGCGAGATTTCCTGCCCGACCCGCTATTTCGACGAAGCCTCCTCGATCAATTTCCGCCGCTCGGTGAAATACGGCCTGGGAGTGCTGGAAACCGCCGGGCGGTATCGTCTGGCGCGGGCCGGCATCAAGCCCTGGGCGCTGCTCGGCAGGCCGGGCAGAACCGGGAAATGAAGCAGCTCCGGCTCGGCGTGGGGGTGCTGATCGTCATCGTGCTGGTGGCGGCATTGGCAGCGAGCGTCCTCGGCGCGGCGGATTGGGGGAACCGGATTCTGGCGCTGCTGGACCGGCTGCGGCATCTCGGCCCGCTCGGCTGGGCAATTTTCCTCGGCCTGCAGACCCTGGTGGCGTTGATCGGCTTCCTGCCTGCCTCCCTGCTCGGCCTCGCCGCCGGGGCGGTCTATGGAACCGCCCTGGGCTTCGGCCTCTCGGCGGCGGGCGTACTGGCCGGAGCATTGCTGGCCTTCATCCTCGCCCGCTCGGTGTTCCGTCCTGGCATCGCGAGGCTGATCGAGGGGCGGGCGCGCCTAAACCATCTGGATGCCGCCGTGGCGCGGGATGGCTGGCGGCTGGTCTGCCTGATGCGCATCTCGCCGGTGATGCCGTTCTCCGTCACCTCCTATGCGCTGGGGCTGACGGGCATCCGCTTCCGCTGCTACGCGCTCGGCACCCTCGCCTCCATGCCCGCGCTGCTGGCCTATGTGCTGATCGGCGCGCTCGGGGCGCATGGGCTGGCCGCGCGCGAGCATGGGGATTCGACCATGCACATGCTTCTGCTCGGCATCGGCATGGCGGCCACGCTGCTGCTGACGCTGCGCCTCGGCCAGATCCTCGCCCGTGCCCTGAGAATACCCTCAACCGGTAATCCGTGACACGTTGATGATCTCGACGCGGCGGCCACGCGCCGCCAGCGCCACCTCGCCCCGCTTGAGGCGCAGCGCATCCCGGCCGAACACCTCCACACGCCAGCCGCTCAGGCAGGGGAGATCGGGCGTTTCCTCGCCCGCCAGCTGATCGATCTCCTCGGAGGAGGCGATCAGCTTCGCCGCCACGTTATGCCGGTCGGCGCTTTCCGCGAGCAGCACCTTGAGCAGGGCGACCAGGGCCGGCGAAGGCTTTGCCGCCTCGCGCCCGCGTGGCAGTTCCGGCAGATCGCTTTCGGGAAGCGCCCGGGCGGCGGCGATGGCGGCAAGCAGCGCGGCGCCGGAGCGTCCCTCCGCGAATCCCCTGCTGATCCCCCGCGCCCGCATCAGCCCCTCCGCATCCGTGGGCGCGATGGCGGCGAGCTCTGGAATCTGCTCGTCCTTGACCAGGCGCTGGCGCGGGATGTTGATGCGCGCCGCCTCCCGCTCCCGCCAGGCGGCGATGGCCTGGATCAGCGCGAGCTGGCGCCGGGAGCTGACGCGCGGGCGCAGCCGCCGCCAGGCATCCGCGGGCTCGACGCGATAGGTGGCCGGATCGGCCAGCGCCGCCATCTCCTCACCCACCCAGTCGATCCGCCCTTCCCGATCCAGCCGCTCCAGCAGCCTTTCATAAACCACGCGCAGATGCGTCACATCGGCGCTTGCATAGGCGATCTGCGAGGGCGAGAGCGGCCTTGCCTGCCAATCGGAAAACCGGTGCGCCTTGTCGATGGAACCGCCGGCGAGCGAGGAAACCAGCGTATCATAGCCCACCTGATCGCCGAATCCCGCCACCATGGCGGCAATCTGGGTGTCGAAGATCGGCACCGGCACCGCGCCGAATTTCAGCAGGAATATCTCCACATCCTGGCGGCAGGCATGGAAAACCTTGGTGACATCGGGCTTCGCCAGCAGCGCGCCCAGCGGCGCCAGATCGAGGCCGGGAGCCAGCGCGTCGATCACCGCCACGTCCCGCGCGCCGCCGAGCTGCACCACGCATAGTTCCGGGTAATAGGTGCGCTCGCGCATGAACTCGGTATCGACGGTGACGAATTTCTCCTCCGCCAGACGGCGGCACAGCGCATCGAGGGCGGCGGTTTCGCTGATCAGGACGGGAGCCGGAAAATCGGCCTTGGCTTGCATTCTCATGGCCTGACATACGCATGCTCCGGGTTGACAGGAAAGAGCCTCGCCGGTCATTTGCCCTCCATTCCATTCAGGGCTGACTCTCATGCACGAATACCGCACCCATCATTGCAGCGCCCTGCGCGCGCGCGACGCCGGCACCACCGCCCGGCTTTCCGGCTGGGTCCATGCCAAGCGCGACCATGGCAGCCTGCTGTTCATCGATCTGCGGGACAATTTCGGCATCACCCAATGCGTGTTCGCCGCCGGCTCCGCGAATTTCGCCGCCGCCGAGGCGCTGCGGGTGGAGAGCGTCATCACCGTTACCGGCGAGGTGGTGCTGCGCGCGGAGGGGACGGTCAACCCGAAGCTGCCGACCGGCGAGGTCGAGCTGCGGGTGGATGAGCTTACGGTGCAGTCGGCGGCGGATGTGCTGCCGATCCAGGTGGCGGGAGATGCGCAGTTTCCGGAGGATCTGCGGCTGAAGTACCGTTTTCTCGATCTCCGGCGGGAGAAGCTGCACCGCAACATCATCCTGCGCTCGCAGGTGGTGGCCTGGCTGCGTCAGGCGATGATCGAGCGCGGCTTCACCGAGTTCACCACGCCGATCCTGACCGCCTCCAGCCCGGAAGGGGCACGGGATTTCCTGGTCCCCGCCCGGCTGCATCCCGGCAAGTTCTACGCCCTGCCGCAGGCGCCGCAGCAGTTCAAGCAGTTGCTGATGGTGGCCGGATTCGACCGTTATTTCCAGATCGCCCCCTGCTTTCGCGACGAGGCGGCGCGGGCCGATCGCGCGCCGGGCGAGTTCTACCAGCTCGATTTCGAGATGAGCTTCGTCACCCAGGAAGATGTCTTCGCCACCATCGAGCCGGTGCTGACCGGGCTGTTCGATGCGTTCTCGCAAGGGCGAAAAGTGACCAAGCCGCCCTTCCCGCGCATCCCGTATGACGAGGCGATGCTGAAATACGGCTCTGACAAGCCCGATCTGCGCAACCCGCTGATCATCACCGATGTCACCGAACAGTTCCGCGACAGCGGCTTCGGGTTGTTCTCCAAAATCGTGGCGAATGGCGGCGTGGTGCGGGCGATCCCGGCGCCGGGCACGGCGGGCAACCCACGCTCCTTCTTCGACAAGCTGAACGAATGGGCGCGGGCCGAGGGCGCGGGCGGGCTGGGCTATATCGCTTTCGAACAGGATGGCGCCAAGGGTCCGATCGCCAAGAACCTTGAAGCGCCCCGCGTCGAGGCGATCCGGGAAGCCTGCGGATTAAATCCTGGGGATGCGGTGTTCTTCGCCGCCGGCAAGGCGCTGGAAGCGGCGAAATTCGCAGGCTCCGTGCGGATCAGGCTGGGGACCGATCTCGGCCTGATCACGCAGGATGAATTCCGCTTCTGCTGGATCGTTGATTTCCCGATGTACGAGCTGGACGAGGAGACCGGGCAGATCGCCTTCTCGCACAACCCGTTCTCGATGCCGCAGGGCGGGCTCGAAGCGCTGAACAACCGGGACCCGCTGACCATCAAGGCCTTCCAGTACGATATCGTCTGCAACGGC
>DASTAF010000162.1:0-2183 GCA_035713005.1 Acetobacteraceae bacterium | reverse complement strand
TCCCGCAACTGCGAGCGGAAGACCTGCTGCAGCTCGGAGAAGCCGGAATAGCCGAGGCTCTGGGCGAAGCGCACCAAGGTAGAGGGCTGCACGGTGGCGGCCGCCGCCAACTCGGCCACGGTAGAGAGGGCCATTTGGTCGGGATGGTCGAGCGCGAAGCGGGCGACCTGGGATAGCCGCTTCGGCATCGCCTCATGCCGGGCGAGCATGTGGGCGCGCAAAGATTCGAAGCTGCGGGGCGGCAACGCGAGAACCGGCTCGGAATGATCCATGGCTCAAGTAGAATAAATTTTCTAAACTGGTCAAGAGACGGCTTGTCAGACCAGAATGAATATTCCAGTATGCGCCGAAACTTGAATTTGGCGTAACGCCGGCCGGGAGGAAGCAATTAATATGGCGACGATCCGTCTCACCGCGGCCCAGGCCCTCATCCGCTATCTCGTGGCGCAGAAAATTGAGGCGGAAGGCCAGAAGGAGGCGCTGTTCGGCGGCGTGTGGGCGATTTTCGGCCATGGCAATGTCGCCGGATTGGGCGAGGCGCTGCACGGCGCGCGCGGCGCGCTGCCTACCTTCCGCGCCCATAATGAGCAGGCGATGGTGCATGCCGCCATCGCCTATGCCAAGGCGAACCGCAGGCGGCGGATTATGGCCTGCACCACCTCCATCGGGCCCGGAGCGCTGAACATGGTGACGGCGGCGGCGCTCGCCCACGTCAACCGGCTGCCAGTGCTGCTGCTGCCCGGCGACGTGTTCGCCTCCCGCCGCCCCGATCCGGTCCTGCAGCAGGTGGAGGATTTTCAGGACGCCACCGTCTCCGCCAATGACTGCTTCCGCCCCGTCTCCCGCTATTTCGACCGCATCACCCGGCCCGAGCAGCTTCTCGCCGCCCTGCCGAACGCGCTGCGGGTGCTGACCGACCCGGTGGAATGCGGCCCCGTCACCCTCGCCTTCTGCCAGGATGTGCAGGCCGAAGCCTGGGACTTCCCCGAGACCCTGTTCGCCCCGCGCCTGCACCGCATCCGCCGCCCAGCGCCCGACCCGGTGGAGCTGGCCGAGGGGGCGCGGCTGCTGGGTGCGGCGCGCAAGCCGCTCATCATCGCCGGCGGCGGGGTGCATTATGCCGATGCCTGCGCCGTGCTGGGCGACCTCGCGGAACGCCATGGGATTCCAGTGGCCGAGACCCAGGCGGGAAAGGGGGCGCTGCGCTGGGATCATCCCTGCAACATGGGCGCCATCGGCGTCACCGGCACCGAGGCAGCCAACAACCTCGCCGCCGAAGCCGACCTGATCCTTGCCATCGGCACCCGGCTGCAGGATTTCACTACCGGATCTCGCGCCTTGTTCGCCAATCCGGAGCGCGTGATCCTGCACCTCAACGTGAACGGCTTTGATGCCGCCAAGCATGGCGGGGTGCCGCTGGTGGCGGATGCCGGGCTGGGTCTTGTCGCCCTTACCGAGGCGCTGGGCGGCTGGCGGACGCCGGACGCCTGGCGCAATGCCGCGAAGGAGCGTGGTACTGCATGGCACGAGGCGGTGGCGGCGGCGATCGCCCCATCCAACGCGTCCCTTCCATCCGATGCGCAGGTGATCGGCGCGGTGGAGCGCAGCTTGGGCGAGGAAGCCACCGTAGTCTGCGCCGCGGGCGGGCTGCCGGGCGAGTTGCACAAGCTATGGCGGGCGCGCGGGCCGAGGCGCTATCACGTCGAATACGGCTTCTCCTGCATGGGCTACGAGATCGCCGGAGGCTTGGGGGTAAAGCTCGCCGATCCCGCGCGCGAGGTGGTGATAATGGTGGGGGACGGCTCCTACCTGATGCTGAATTCCGAGATCGCGACCTCGGTGGCGATGGGGCTGAAGCTGATCATCGTCCTGCTCGATAATCGCGGCTTTGGCTGCATCAACCGGCTGCAGCAGGCGACCGGCGGCGCGCCGTTCAATAATCTGCTCGACAGTCCGCCGGTTGACTTCGTCAGGCACGCCGAATCGCTTGGCGCGCTGGCGGAAAAGGCCGAAAATCTCTCCGAACTGGAGGCGGCGTTGCGGCGCGCGCGGGAGGCGCCGCGCACCAGCGTGGTGGTGATCGAGACCGATCCCGCGATCACCACCCAGGCGGGCGGCGCCTGGTGGGATGTCGCGGTGCCGGAGGTCTCGCCCCGCCCACAGGTCGCCGCCGCCCGGCGCGA
>DASTAF010000161.1:0-2617 GCA_035713005.1 Acetobacteraceae bacterium | reverse complement strand
CGGAATCCCCGCCGCGCCGGATGGCAGATGATCGGCCATCTCGGCCAGCCCGATCTGCAGGGCGTTAGGCGGGGCGGCGAGCGCCTTCTCCATCTCCTGCCGGGATATGCTCGCCGAGAGCATGGGAATGCTGGCCGGCCCCTGGTTGCTCGGCTCCGGCAGGCTCAGCGCGTGCAGCAGGTCGGGCGCCGCCGCGTCCCGCGCGGTCAGCGGCTCCAGGTCGAACAGGCGGCGCAGCGTGGCCAGGATGGTTGTGTGATCGAACGGATAGGCCGCGCCCTCGGGCGGGCGGATGAGGCTGCCCTGCGGTATCCAGGGCGAGACGATCACCGCCGGAACCCGCACGCCGAAGCGGTCGAAGGCGAAGCCCTGCTGGCGGGAATTGTCGGGCGGCATCGCCGCCGGCGGCGGGGAGTGGTCGTAGATGCCGCCATGCTCGTCATGGGTGATGATCAGCAGGGTGCGCGGCCAGCCGGGGCCGCTCCGCACCGCGTCATAGACCTGGGCGATCAGCCTTTCGCCGAGGGTGATGTCATGCGGCGGGTGCTGGTCGTTCGGCAGGCGGCCGGTGAGCCGGTCCGGATAGTAGCGCGGCTCGATGAAGCTGTAATTTGGCAGCCGCCCCGCCTGGGCATCGGCGGCGAATTGCGGCTCGAATGCATAAAGATGCTCCGGCAGCTCGCTCCATATCCGCGCCAGCATGAAGGATTGCGGAACGTCGTGATGATAGATGCGCCAGCTTCGCCGCTTCTCGGTCAGCCGGTTGAAGATGGTCTCCATCTCGTAGAGGCGCCAGGTATTGTCGGTGTAGCCGGCCGCCGTGCCGGCATGGGCGAAGAAGCGGTTCGGCCAGGTCTGGCAGGGGGCGGAGGCGTACCAGCGGTCGGAGACGCCAAAATTCTCCGCCAGCGCGCTCAGCACCGGCATCTGCTCCGGGGCGAAGCCGTGCATCACCGCCCTGGGGTCGTTCGCGGGAGTCTTCATGTAGTTGGCGACGAAGCCGCTCATCGTCGCGGGCGCGGGCGGCGCCTGGCCAGGGCCGAAAATCTGCTCCGTGATGTCGGCGAAGGACTCACGCGGGTCCGGGTCCGGGATGTGAACAGCCTGGGGCGTGAGATGAAGGCTCGACCAGACGGTGACGGTGCCGCCGCTCCAGGAATTCGATTCGGTGCCGGTCAGCCCATCGAATCCGGGGCCGCCGCCCAGCAGCCCGAGCATCGAATCGAAGGAGCGGTTCTCCAGCATCAGCACGACGACATGATCGATCTCCATCATCCGCCCCCCCTTTGCAGCACCGGCCCGCACAGGCCGAGCGAGGTGGTCACCAGCCCGAGATGGCTGAGCGCCTGGGGGAAGTTACCCGAAAGATGCCCGCCGCGCACATTATATTCTTCCGAGAGCAGACCAAGATCGTTGCGGATTTCCAGCACCCGTTCGAGGGTTCTGCGCGCCTCGGCGTCGCGGCCCTGCATGTTCTGGCAATCGGCGAGCCAGAGGGTGCAGACGATGAAGCTGCCTTCCGGGTTGTCGCCCTTCGGCTTCTTGCGCCGCACCAGCCCGCCTTCCATCAACTCCTCCTCCACCGCCTTGATGGTGGCGGCGATGCGCGGATCGTCGATGGGCAGGAAATTCACCAGCGGCAGCAGCAGCAGGCAGGCATCGATGGTCTGACCGCCATAATATTCGACGAAGCGGCCTAGCCCGGAATGATATCCCTCGTTGCAGACCTCGGAATGGATCTGCCCGCGCAGCCTCTCCCAGCGCTTCACCCGCTCCGGCCCGGCATGTTCCCGGCACTCCTTGCTCTTCAGGAAGCGGTCCACGCCGACCCAGGCCATCGCCCGCGAGTAGACATAGTGCCGCGGCTCGCCGCGCGATTCCCAGAGGCCTGAACCCGGCTCCCGCCAGATTTTCTCGATATGCTCGACGATCTTGGTCTCCACCTCGATGCAGCGCTCCGTCCGCTCCACCCCCGCCCGCGCCGCGAGGTGCATGGCGTCGATCAGTTCGCCATAGACATCGGCCTGATGCTGGGTGGAGGCGGCGTTGCCCACCCGCACCGGCCTCGCCCAGCCATAGCCATCCAGCCAGGGCACGTCCCATTCGGGGATGTGGCGGGCGCCGTCCACCTTGTACATGATCCGCATCTCATCCGGCTGGCCGGCGACGGCGCAGAGCATCCAGTCCCGCCAGGCCCGCGCCTCCTCGTGAAAGCCGGCGTTCAGCAGCGCATCGAGGGTGAAGGTGGCGTCGCGTATCCAGGAATAGCGGTAATCCCAGTTCAGTTGGCCGCCCGGTTTTTCCGGCAGCGAGGTGGTGGGCGCCGCGATCAGCCCGCCCGAGGGCCGGTAGATGAGCGCCTTCAGCGTGATGAGCGAGCGTTTCACCGCTTCCGGCCAGTCGGTCGGCTTGTCGAAGCGCTCCACCCAGTCGCGCCAGTAGCGCTGAGTATCGCGCAGCGCCTGTTCCGGATCGATCGACGGCGGCTCGGGCTTCCAGGAGCTGCCATAGCTCAGCACGAAGGGGATGCGCTCGCCCTCCTTCACGGTAAAGCGCGCCCGGACATGCCGCTCCTCGTGAGAGATCGTCACCGGCGTGCGCAGCACGATCAGGTCCG
>DASTAF010000160.1:0-4647 GCA_035713005.1 Acetobacteraceae bacterium | reverse complement strand
GGCCGAGCATGGTGGCGGTGGTTTCGGTGATCGGATGGAACAGCCCGCCTATGCCGGCGCTCTCGTCACGGATCGGACTGGTCGAGAAGGTAAAAAACGTCTCCTCGAGATAGCCGTTGCGATTCAGGAACATCCTTTGATTGACGAGAAAGCTCGTCTCGCCCGCCAGCGCCCGCTCGAAGGGTCCGCCGATCACCGGCCAGGCCGATGCCCAGGATTTCGAATAGTCCATGCCTAGAAGGGCAGGATGCCCCTCCCCGCAAACGGCCTGGTATCCATCATTGTAGATCTGAGTATGCTCTGGGCCCCAGATGATGTTGATCGGGAAGCTTGAGGCGAGACAGAGACTCACGGCGGTGCGAAGGCTTTGTGGCCAAGCACTGATCGGACCGAGCGGCGTATTTGACCAGTCCTTAGAGCGGATCAACCCGGCCATTTCTCCACCCCCGACCAGGAAATCATTTCCCTTGTCCGGAGCAAGAAAGGCTTGATGGTTCATTGGCCGCCCTTGCCAGGGGCGAAGAGCGTGCCCTGGCCGGTCATATCTGATGACATGAGAAATTCATCATCCAATCCATACGCTAGAGTTAAACAACCCTAGGTAGCATATATACCAGCAATGCCGGATATCCAAGCTTGATGCCAGAGGAAACCGGCAGGTGTGGATTTCCGGCACTGGCACCTATCAGCCGTAATCCTCCGCGACTGTCATATCGTTGATGCGGTCCGAGGCGATGGCATTGAACAGGAAGGAGAGTGCAACCGAAACCACCAGGTTCAGCAGGAAAGTGGCCAGAGCGATATAACAGGGGAAGGTGTAGCCGAAGGCGTGATAGGGGAAGATCGCCCCGGCGAAATGGTTCAGCGCCGCATCGTAAGTGGCGACCACCACCCCAGCCAGCCAGCCCAGCAGCAGCGCCCAGCCATTGAAGAACCGGGTGAACAGGCTGAGCACGATGGACGGGAATATCTGGATCATCCACATGCCGCCCAGCAGTTGCAGCTGGATCGCGTATTTCAGCGGCAGGCCGAAAATGAACAGCAGCGCCCCGATGATCATGACGATCGAGAATATCTTGGCGATTTGCGACTCGCTCTGCGGGCGCATATTGGGGGAAAAGAATTCGCGGCAGATGTCGCGGGTGAAGATGTTGGCCGAAGCAATGGCCATGATTGCCGCCGGCACCAGCGCACCGATGGCGATGGCCGCGAAAGCAACCCCGACGAACCAGCCAGGCAGTGTGTGGATCAGCAGGGCGGGAACGGCGAAATTCGGTCCGTATTGCTTGAAGCCGCCGGCGAATTGCGGCATCGCCGCCACCCCGGCGGCCACCGCCATTGCGCCTAGCAGAGCGATCAGCCCAAGCATGAAAGAATAAGCCGGAAGAACCACCGCGTTGCGCCGCACCACTTGAGAGGATGCCGAACTCAATATGCCAGTGGTGGCGTGCGGATACAGGAACAGCGCCATAGCCGAGCCGAGGGCGAGCGTGGCATAGCCCGAATAAATTCCGGTGCTGCCCTTCGGCGGATGCGCGAGCAGGGTTTTCACCGGGCCCAGCTTAGCGAAGATGCCGCCGAAGCCGCCCAGCTCCCGCGGGATCACGATCACCGCGACGATGATGGTGATGTAGATCAGCGTGTCCTTGACGATGGCGATCATTGCCGGCGCGCGCAGGCCGGACGTATAGGTGAAAGCGGCCAGCACCAGGAAGGAGATGATCAGCGGCAGATGAGCCGAAAATCCGGTGCCGGTGATGCCGAGGCCGCCGATCACCGTCTGCATGCCTACGAGCTGCAGCGCGATATAAGGCATGGTGGCGACGATGCCGGTGATGCCCACCGCCAGCGCCAGCCAGCGATTGCCATAGCGCCCGCGCACAAATTCCGGCCCGGTCACATAGCCATACTTGGCGCAGACCCGCCAGAGCTTCGGAAACACAACATACAGGATCGGGTAGGCGACGATGGTATAGGGCACGGCGAAGAAGGCGAGCGCCCCGGCGCCGAACATCAGGGCGGGAACGGCAATGAAAGTATAGGCGGTATAGATGTCGCCGCCGATCAGGAACCAGGAGATCAGCAGGCCGAACTGCCGGCCGCCCAGCCCCCATTCGTCGAGCTGGTGAAGATCGCCGCTCTTCCAGCGCGCGGCGCCGAAGCCGAGGGCGAGAACGGCGATAATCAGGATGGCGAAGATGATCGATGCCACTTCCATGGGATTTCCCTCAGCTTTCGGCGCGATAGACGATGAAGATCAGCACGGAGGAAAGGGGCACCCAGAGCAGCTGATACCAGTAGAAGAACGGGAACCCGAAGAGCGTCGGCGTGGGGTGGTTAAAGAACGGCACCCACAAGGTCGCGATGAACGGAATGATGAGCAGGATGCGCAGCCAGCTTGCCCTTTGTCTCGGAACCAAGGGCGCATTGGTGGCCATGACCGGTCTCCCTGATTTTTATGGTATGACGTTCACGTGATGTTTATGCCAGTTTGTCTATGTGTCGCAAGCCGCGCCGCCCGCAGAATGGCGCGCAAATCATCCAGTGCGACATTAAAGTCATGGTTCTCGACGATGAAATCGAATTCCGCCTGATGCGCCAGTTCGGATTCCGCTTCCGCCATCCGTCGCGTGATCTCGGCGGGAGCATCGCCGCGAGCGATCAGCCGCTCGCGCAGATCAGCGAGTGAGGGCGTGCGGAGGAACACGCCCACAACATCGCCGGGCAGGGCCTCGCGCAACTGGCGGAACCCTTGCCAGTCAATGTCGAACAGCACGTCCCGCCCCTCGGCGAGGCGGGCCATGACCGGCCCGCGCGGAGTGCCGTAAAAACGGCCGAAGACGCGGGCATGCTCGACCAGTTCCCCCGCCAGCACCATGGCGACGAACTCCTCATGCGTCCTGAAATAATAGTCCCGGCCTTCCTGCTCGCCCTTCCGTGGCCGCCTCGTGGTGACGCTGACGGAGAGGGAAAGGGCCGCATCCTCCGCGAGCAGGGCGCGCGAGAGCGAAGTTTTACCGGCGCCGGAAGGTGCGGCCAGCACGAAGCATAGTCCTCGTCTGGTCACTCGATATTCTGCACTTGTTCGCGAAGCTGTTCTATGGCCGCCTTCATTTGCAGCCCGGCGCCGGTAAGGTCGAGGGTGGAGGCCTTGCTGCACAACGTGTTGGCCTCGCGGTTGAACTCCTGGGTCAGAAAGTCGAACCGGCGGCCAATGGCTCCGCCTTCCGCGAGCAAAGCCCGCGCCGCGGCGACATGGGCGCCCAGCCGGTCCAGTTCCTCGCGCACGTCCGAGCGGATGGCGAGCAGCGCGATCTCCTGCGCGAGCCTTTCCTCCGGCACCGGCGGCTGGCGGTCCAGCAGTTCCGCCAGGGCGGCGTGCAGGCGGTCGCGATGGCGGGCGGGCTGCGCCGCCGCCACGGCCCTGGCATGGGCGCAGATGACCTCGATCTCCCCCAGCAGGCTTTCGATGACATCGTGTAGCCGCGCGCCCTCCTCCTGCCGGGCCTCGCGCAGCGAGCCAAGGGCACGCGCAAAGCCTGCCTGCACCGCCGCGAGCAGCGCGGTGGCCTCGGCCTCGCCCGGCTCCGGAGATGCGGCGCGGAGCACGCCGGGCAAGGCAAGCAGCGCCTCCGCCCTGGGCGGGGCGGCACCCGGAATCCGCCGCGCCAGCTCCAGCGCCCGGGCCAGGGCCTGATCCAGCGCCGCCTCGTCCAGCAGCAGCGACGATGGCGCGCTCCGCCTGAGGGTCAGCGAGGCGGAGACATTTCCACGCTTGAAGGCGCGGCTGACCGCCTCGCGCAGCGGTCCTTCGAGCGCATCGAAACCGGCAGGCAGGCGCAGCCTGATCTCCAGGCCGCGCCCGTTCACGCTGCGCAGTTCCCAGGCATAGGCGACATCCTCGTGCTGCCCGGCATCGCGGGCAAAGCCGGTCATCGAGGCGATCCCGCTCATGGCCGCAGCCTCTCCCGCAGCGTATCCAGCGGCACCAGCTTTCCCTCCTGCTCCACATGCCAGAATACCCAGCCATTGCAGGAGGGGGCATTCTGCACCGCCGCTCCCACCTTGTGGATCGAGCCCCGATGCGGCCCGGCGATGATGCTGCCGTCGGCGGTGACGATGGCGGCGACGCGCCTCAACCGATCCAGGAGTTGCGCTCCGGCCGGCACCATGCCGCGCTCCACCAGCGAGCCAAACGGAATGCGCGGCGCATCGCGCTTGCCCGCCGCGGCCGTGAGATGCGCCGGCGCGGCGCGCTCGGCGGCCAGGCGCCCCAGCGCCGCCTCCAGATAGGCTGGATGCCGCTCGATGCCGATGAAGTGGCGGTTCAGGCGCTTGGCGACGGCGACCGTGGTGCCGGTGCCGCTGAACGGATCGAGAATCACATCCTCCGGCGATGTCGCGGCCAGGATCACCCGATGCAGCAGCGCCTCCGGCTTCTGCGTCGGGTGCAGCTTCAGCCCATGGGTGTTGCGCAGGCGCTCCTGCCCGGTGCAGAGGGGGATGGTCCAGTCGCTGCGCATCTGCACGTCGTCGTTCAGCGCCTTCATCGCCTGGTAGTTGAAGCGGTAGCGGGAATCGCGCTGCCGCGACGCCCATATCAGCGTCTCATGCGCGTTGGTAAAGCGCCTTCCGCGGAAATTCGGC
>DASTAF010000159.1:0-2542 GCA_035713005.1 Acetobacteraceae bacterium | reverse complement strand
CGAGGCCAAGAACACCTACGGCACCGGCTCTTTCATGCTGATGAACACCGGCACCAAGCCGGTGCAGTCCAAAGCGGGGCTGCTCACCACGCTGGCCTACAAGTTCGGCGATGCCGCGCCGCATTACGCGCTGGAAGGCGCGATCGCGATCACCGGCGCGCTGGTGCAATGGCTGCGCGACAACCTGAAATTCTTCGATGTGGCCGGGCAGATCGAGCCGCTGGCAAGGAGCGTGCCCGATAACGGCGATGTCTATATCGTCCCGGCCTTTTCCGGTCTCTACGCGCCCTATTGGCGGGATGACGCGCGCGGGATCATCGCCGGGCTGACGCGCTTCGCCACCCGCGCGCATATCGCCCGCGCCGCCCTCGAATCCACCGCCTATCAGGTGCGCGACGTGGTGGAGGCGATGCAGGAGGACAGCGGCATCCCGCTCGCCACGCTGAAAACCGATGGCGGCATGGTGGTGAACGAGCTGCTGATGCAGTTCCAGGCCGACATCCTGAACGCCCCGGTGGTGCGCCCGAAAATGACCGAAACCACCGCGCTGGGCGCCGCCTATGCGGCGGGCCTTGCGGCCGGCTACTGGCGCGGCATCGATGATCTGCGGGCAAACTGGAGCGCCGACCGCCGATGGGAACCGGAGATGGAGCCGGCGAGCCGGGCGCATCACTATGCCTCGTGGAAGAAGGCGGTGCAGCGCTCGTTTGGCTGGCTGGAGTGAGCGGCCATATGGCCAAGCGGTACAGAACCAGCCATGACTTGGTACAGCCATTCATGGAAGATTTTCCGGGCGGCTGGTTAGTGGCCGCGTCGAACCATATTCAGGCCGAAGGAAAACCCATGAGACCGTTCACGAAATCCATGCTTGCCGCCACAGCCATCATCCTGGGCACCGCCCCGCTGGCCTTCGCCTATGACGGGCAGGCCCTGGCCGGATCGGCGAAGATCAGCATGGATCAGGCCCAATCCCTCGCCCACAAGGCCCAGCCGGGCAAGATCGTCGGCCGCGAGCTGGAGAAGGAGAAAGGCGGCAGCGGCCTGCGCTATTCCTTCGATGTCAAGACCAGCTCCGGCAAGACGCATGAGGTGGGCATCGACGCCGAAACCGGAAAGCTGCTGGAAAATTCCGTCGAAGGCGCGCATGCCGACTGATCAGCCGCGCCCATAGGACTCCTCTTTCGGAAAGGCGACGGTGACGCTGAGGCCGGGAGCATCGGCACGCGGCCTCGCATTGCTCAGGGTCAGCGATGCGGCGTGCAGATCGGCGATCGCCGCCGCCAACGGCAGGCCGAGGCCGTGGCCCCCCGTGTGCCGGCTCTCGTCCAGGCGGCCGAAGCGGCGCAGCACCAGCGCGTGCTGAGCGGCGGGAATGCCGGGGCCGTCATCGCTGACGCTGACCAGCACCACTTCCGGCCCGCCCCGCGCAGCGAGCGAAATCGCGGCGCCTTCCGGGCAATGGCGGATCGCGTTCTCGATCAGATTGGCGAATAGCTGGGTGATCAGCGCCGCGTCCCCCTGCACGGAGAGATCGGGCGCGATAGCGGCGCTCAGGCGGCGGCCGAATTCCTCGGCCACCGTCTCATAGGTTTCGGCAAGCGATTCCAGCAGCGCCGAAAGCCCGACCTTCACGAAGGAGGCCCGGCGCGCGCCGCTCTCGATCCGGGCCAGGCGCAATATGGCCGCGAACAAGGCGAGGCTGTCATCCACCTGCTCGATCGCCTCGCCAATCGCCGCATGCGCCGCGGCCACATCCCGCTCCCGCAGGGCTAGCTCCAGCGTCTCCCGCAGCCTTCCCAGCGGCGAGCGCAGATCATGGGCGAGTTCGTTGCCGACCTGGCGGATATTCTCCATCAGCCACTCGATCCGCGCGAGCATGGCGTTGATGACTTCGGCGAGTTGGTCGAACTCATCTCCGGTGCCGGCGAGGGTGAGGCGGCGGGTCAGGTCACCGGCCATGATCTCCCGGCTAGTCGCGCTCACCGCGTCCACCCGCGCCAGAGCCCGGCGGCCGAAGGCCAGCCCGGCCGCGAGGCCGGTGAGCAGGGTGACGCCGAAGCCGATCGCGAAGCTGCGGCGCATCAGCTCGTTCAGCTCCCGCAAAGCGGTGGCATTCTCGCCGACGAACAGGATTCCGCCCGCCGTTTCGATGGCGAGGCCGCGTATCATCCGGACATGCGGGGCGCGGGGCATGGTCCTGAACCGGACGAGGCTGTGCCAGCCGGGACGGAGCGGAGCCGTGGCCAGATTGCCGGCCAGCATGGCGCCGCTCCTGGCCTGGACGGCGTAGAAGATGCCGGAATGCGGCTCCGCCAGCGCCGCCCGGACCGAGGCCAGCAGCGCCTGCGGGCCGGGTTCTGCTCCCGGCGGCAGGATTTCCGCCGCCTCGCCACGTATCTCGGCGTCCAGCGCCGCCCGCATGGTGCCGAGCGTGCTGTAATAGATCAGCGCGAAGACGATGGCGGCGGTGACGCAGGCCAAGGCGGCGCCCAGCGCGGCCAGCCGGAAGCCGGTGGTGCGGAACAGGCCGCCCTTCCTTGCC
>DASTAF010000158.1:0-12600 GCA_035713005.1 Acetobacteraceae bacterium | reverse complement strand
GCAAGGGTCGCGATGATGGCCGGAACCCGCAGGCGCAGGATCAGCAGCGCGTTCACCCCGCCGACGATCAGGCCGATCAGGATGATCGCGGGCAGCGCGACCGCCAGCCCGGCATTGGTTCCCCCGGAAAGGATCATCGTGGCGAAGGCGGACAGGGTGATGACGCTCGGGATCGAAAGATCGATATTGCCGCCGCCGGTGGCCACGGCGAACATCTGGCCGACCGCCACGATCGCGAGGAACGAAGCGGAAGTGACCACGCCGGAGAGGCTCTGCAGGCTGAATCTGGCGGTGGCGAAGGACAGCACCGCCCATACGATCAGGACGCCGATGGCCGCGAAGCCCCAGCGGTTGCGCCGCAGCCAGCCGAACGCGCTCATCGCGGCCTCCGCGAAAGGGTCTCGCGCAGGATCAGGATGCCGATGAGCAGCCCGCCCTGCACGGCGGCATTGTAGTTGGTGGATACGCCGAGAAACCCGAGCAGGCTGCCGATGAGGGAGAGGCTGAGCGCGCCGCACACGACGCCGCCGGGAGAGATTTTCCCCCCGCTCAGCGCGCAGCCGCCGATCACGACGGCCGCCACGCTCAGCAGCGTGTAGGAGCTGCCGGCATTGATGTCCGAGGCGGTGTTGATCGCCGTCATCGACAGCCCCGCCAGCAGCCCGAAGCCGCCGGCCACGGCATAGCGCAGCGCCGCCGTTCCCGGCGCCGACCATCCGCCCTGCACCAGGGCGCGGGGATTTGCCCCGAACCCCCGCAGCACCACCCCCGATCTCGCGGCATTCAGCGCGGCGGCCATCAGAAGCGCTGCGATGATCGTCAGCACCGAGGCCGGAACGCCCGCGAGATGCCAGGATGCCGCCGCGGCGAGCCAGGCGGGCGCGCTTCCGCCGGGCGTCGGCTGCAGCGCGTAGCCGATGCCGGCCCAGATGAACGAGGCGCCCAGCGTCACCACGATCGCCGGAATCGCCCGCATCTGGATCAGCAGCCCCATCATCGCGTAGGCCGCCAGCGCGAGACCGAGCGCGCCGCCGCCCAAGGCGGGCCGGGTCGTCAGCAAGGTGGCGCTGAGCACGTTGGCGAGGCCGGCGAAGGCGCCGATCCCCAGATCGATTTCGCTGCCGCCGACGACGAACATCTGCGCCAGCGCCACCAGCACCAGCGGCACCGCCGCGTTCGCGAGCAGGCTGATGCCGAACAGGCTCGCCACGTTGCGGTTCAGCAGCACGATCACCGCGAAGATGAGCGCCAGGATCAGCGCCGGCACCGCCTTGAAGAAGCGTTCGCGGACCGCCTTCACGCCATGAAGGGTCTTGTCCGCGCCGCTCCCGGCGATCCGCTCGGCGAAGGCGGCCGATACGATGCCGTCCTCGGAGATCGACGCGCCATCCAGCTCGCGGCGGATGGCGCCTTCGTGGAACAGCAGAACGCGGCCGCATTCGAGGAACTCGATCGTCTCGGAGCTGTACCAGATGATCAGCTTGCCCTGCTCTGCCGCCTGGCGGATCAGCCGGTAGAATTCCCGCTTCACCGCCACGTCCACGCCGCGCGTCGGGTCGTCGAGCAGGATGATGTCGGCATCCGCCATCAGCGCCCGGGCCATCAGCACCTTCTGCTGATTGCCGCCCGACAGATCGAGAATGGGCGAGGCGCGGCGCTCGGCGGGAAGCTGAACCGCGTCGAGCCAGGGAATGGCGGCGGAGCGCTCGGCCGCCGGGCGCAGCCAGGCCATAGCGCTCCCCGCCGCTATCCGCCCGATGCTGGTGTTGGCCAGCACATCCCATAGCGGGAACACGCCTTCGCCCCGGCGGTCCCCGGACACATAGGCCGTCCTCGCGTGGCAGCGCAGCCCTTCGGCGGCCCGGCCGCGCGCGCGCGCGTGAAGGGCGCGGAGGAAGGCGGGCTGGCCGCTGCCCTCCAGCCCGGCAAGGCCGACGATCTCGCCGGCGCGCAGCGCCAGCGGCGCGGGGGCGAAAGGCGAGCCGATCTCCGCCAGAACCGGTCCCTGCGGGCCGCCGATATGCTCATGCGCCGTCTTCAGCGCCGTGGCGGCCTCGCTCGCCATGATCTCGACCATTTTCTGGATGGTCATCCCGCCGGCCGCCGCCGCATGGACGAGGCGGCCATTGCGCAGGATCAGCACCCGCCGGGCGATCGCCGCCACCTCGTGAAGCTTGTGGCTGATGAAGATCACCGCCACGCCATTGGCGGCGAGGGCGGCGATGAATCGCTGCAGATCGGCGCTGCGCCTTGCATCGAGGGAGGATGTCGGCTCGTCCAGGATCAGCACGCGCAGCTTCGGGTCCGCCGCGGCGCGGGCGATTTCCACCATCTGCCGCTGCGCGATCGGCAGATCGCCCACCTCCGCCCGCGGATCGATCCGGCTTTCGGGAAAGATCGCCTCGATGCTGCGCCGCGCCAGCGCCTCGTAGCGGCCATGCCAGAACGGGGCGCGCCCGCCGAAATCCGGCTGCTCGATGTAAAAATTCTCCGCCACCGTCAGGCTGTCGCAGAGCGATAATTCCTGATGGACGATGCGGATGCCGATCCCGCGCGCCCGGTGCGGGTTGAACCGCGCGAGATCGACCGGCTTTCCATCCACCGCCAGGCTGCCGGCATCGGGCATGGTGATGCCGGCCAGAATCCGCATCAGCGTGCTCTTGCCGGCGCCGTTCGCGCCGATGAGCGCGATCACCTCGCCGGGCGCGACGGCGAAGGAAAGCGCCTCGTTGGCCGTGGTGGGGCCGTATGTCTTGGTGATGCCGGAAAGCAGCAGCGAAGCCGGCGCGCGGGCTTCGGGCAGCACCGCCGAGGCATCACTCGGGGCTTCGCCGCTGGAGTCACGCCGGATCGTCGTGTCGATCATCCCGCCCTCCGGGCAGTCACTTGCCCTGCAGCAGATGCGCCTTCACCCATTGATCGGTGTAGGTGGGGCTGACGATCGTGCCCGGCTTGATGTTCGCGTATCGGGACAGATTCCTGGCCGTCACCGTGGCGACCGGCATCACCTCGTAATTCGGCACCTTGGCGCCCTTGAGAATGTTCAGCATCAGCCAGAAAGCGGCGCCGCTGATGCCGGGCGTGGTGTTCATCGAGATGGTCTGATAGCCGTTCCGCTTCGCCTCCCGCGCCCACCAGTGGATGAAGTTGGCGCTGCCCCCGCCCGAGATCACCGGCGGCTTCTTCGCGTAGGCGCCGCCATATTGCTGGAATGCCTGGGCGATCCCGTAATCGTCGCCGCCGCCCTGGCCGAGCACCGCATCCACATGCGGCAGGCTGGGCAGGACATTGCTGACCGCCGCCTGCGCCACCGAACCCGTCGCCTGGCCGTAGACGGTGGCCACCACCTTGACGCCGGGATGCTTCTTCAGCACGCCCATCTGCGCCGCGTACATGTCGTGATCGGGCGCGGAGCCTTTCACCCCGCGCACCACGATGACATTGCCCTTGCCGCCGATCTTGTTGACGATCCATCGCGTCATCGCGGCCTGATAGCCCTTGAAGTCGAAATTCAGCTTGTAGGCGCAGGGCGCGCTGACGATCGAGTCGAAGGCGAGCACCTTGATGCCCGCCTGGCAGGCCTGGGCGATGATCCCGTTCAGCGCGGTTTCCGAGGCCGCGTCGATCAGGATGGCGTTGACGTGCTTCAGGATCAGGTCGCTCATCTGCGACATCTGCTGGTTGACCGAGCCATCGCCGTTCAGGATGATGTAATTGGAGATCAGCCCCTTTTTCTTCGCCTGCATCGCGGCGGCCTGGAACGCCTCCACCATCTGATGGCGCCAGGTATTGCCGTAATAGGCGTTGGAGAGCGCGATCACCGGCGCCGCCGCGCGGGCGGGAAGCGGCAGGGACCCAGCCGCCATCGCCGCAACCGCTCCCAGAAGCCAGTTTCTGACCTGATGTTTCATCTTGTCGTTTCCTCCTTCGTCATTGGCCGCCGCTGCCGGGATGCGGCGCGCGGCTAGGGGTTGCAGATCGCCTGGACCGAGCGCTTCACCGCCGCCGGATCGAATACCTCCTCCAGCCAGCCCTGGCGGAAGATCACCGGCTTCGCCTCCTCGATCGCCTTCAGCGCGCCATCCGAGAAGCGCCCTTCGGGAAAGATGCCGAAGGCGATGGCGAGCTCGATGGTGAGATGGCCGAGGATGAAGTCATGCGCCGCCTGCCGCGGCACGCCCCGGCGCTCCGCCTCGTCGGCGGCTTCGCGCAGGGCGAGGCTGAAGGTGGCGCCGACGGTTTCGGAAAGCGCCGGCTCCAGGATGGCGATCTGCTCCACCGTGCAGCGGTGCGAGCGCATCACCGGCTTGTAGATGGTGCGGGCGATATGCTCGCAAAGAGCATAATGCGCCTCCGGACCCTGCATCAGCGCGCAGACGATATGCTGCTTGGCATGCACGCCGCCGAAGAAGTCGCGCTTCGCCGCCTCGTCCGTCTCGTCGTTGAAGATCGGCGGATGGCAGGGATGGGTGACGAAATAAGTAACGTCCGGGCGCTCCGGCAGTTCGCCGGCATAGGGGGCGGCGGCATCGAGCATGATGATCGCGGTGCCGGGGCGCAGCTCGCCGATGAAGGAATGGGCGATCTTGCCGATCAGCCGGTCCGGCACCGCCATCACCACCACATCGGCCCGGGCCAGCGCCTGCTTCTGCTCGATGCAGTCGGCGCCCACCATCTCCTTCAGGCGCCGCTGCCCTTCCGCGGAGATTTCGACGTGATCGACCTGATATTCGCTCCCCTTGAGATTGGCGGCAAGGCGCACGCCCATTTTCCCGCCCGCGCCCAGCAATGCAATTCGTGTCATGGCTTCTCCCTCAGGCCGCCCTTGCGGCGGCGGTGCCGCGCATCGCCGCGCGGAAGAAATCAGGCGCGCCCATCTGGCCGCCCTTGAAGATCAATTCGCGCCTTTGCGCCCCCTTATGCTCGCCATGAGCATTGCAGAGCGGCGCCCCCGGCGCGATGGGGGCCAGCGCCGTCAGGGCGCGGATGCCGAGCGCCTGCGCCGCATGGCCGGAGGTGTCGCCCCCGGCGATGACGCCGCGGCTGACGCCGCCTTCGCGCATCAGGCGGTCCAGCAGCCGTCCCAGCCCGGCGCCGATGCGTTCGTTCACCGACTCCGTCCGCGCGCCGCTGGAAGCGATCGCGGCACGGGTGGCGGCGATGGCCGGATCGTCCGGCCCCAGCGCGGTGAAGGCGAGGGCGCCGCGCCCGGCGGCGAGCGCCGCGAGGCCGAGGCGGGCGGCGCGGTCCAGTTCCCGCTCCCATGCCGCCTCGTCCACCGCCAGCGCCGGATCGATGCGCAGGGTGGAGAAATTCTCCCGCTCCGCCTGCCTGATCTGCTGCGCCGTCACCGGCGCGCAGGAGGCCGAGACGGCGGCGATCCGCCCCATCGGCGCGGCATGCGGGGCTGGCGCCGAGGCGGGAAGCAGGCCCGATGCCCGCCAATGCGCCACCAGCGCGTATTCCACCCCTTGCGAGCCGATGGCGAGCAGCCGCCGGCCCCGGTTGCGCCAGATCAGCCCGCCCGCCTCGGCCAGCGTCTCCTCGTCCAGCGCGTCGATGGCGATGATTTCCTCGCCCGCCCCGATGGCTTCCGCCAGGCGCCGGTCGCCCCCGCTCCGGAGCGCCAGGAAGTCGATCAGCCCGATCCGCCTTGCGGTCTGGCGGGCGAGATGCAGCCGCGCATCCGCCTCGCGCATCGGGGTGACGGGGTGGCGCGACATGGTCGGGTGCCGGTCGAGCCGGTGAAAGCGCCCCTCGGCGACGGCGAACAGATTGCCGAAGACCTGGCAGCGGCCCAGCTCCGGCGCCGCCACCAGCAGCGGGTGCCAAGCCCCGCCGAGCAGCGGCGCGGCGAGGTCGATGGCCCGGCCGATGGAGCCGGTTTCCGGCGAGGAATCGAAGGTGGAGCAGACCTTGTAATGCGCGATGGGCGCGCCCAGCCGCGCCAGGGTGCGGAAGATCGGCGGCAGGTGCTCATCCATCCATCCAGGGCTGCGCGAGCGGGCGGTCCCGGCGATGCCGATGCCGCGATAGCCGGCGAAGCGGGAAAGATCATCGGCGGTGGGCGGCTGCAGGAACAGCACCGTGGGCAGGCCAGCGAAGCTCATCACCTCCATCACCGCGGAGGAGCCGGTATAATCGTCGCCGTAGAAGCTCAGCAGCAGCCCATCAGGGAGGGCAGGGCCGCTGGCGGGGCCGCTCATGCCAGCGCCTGCGCCAGCGCGGCATCGTCCCGCGCCCGCTCGGCGAGCGGCACGCCCTGCATCGCCGCGTCCCAGGCCGCGCGCAAGGCGGCCACGCCGGAAGCCGGACCGCCCGGATGGGCCATGATGCCGCCGCCGGCGGCGAAGATGAGATCGGCCGAGCCGAGCGCCGCATAGGTGCCGGGCGCCTGCCTCGCCGTCTGCCCGGAGGAAAATACCGGCATGGCGATGCAGGGTTTTTCGGCGAAAATGGGCGTGAGGCACTCGCGGGCCGAGGCGATCACGCTCTCGTCGCTCTCGGCGAACTTGTTGCGCAGCCCGTTCACATGCATGTGGTCGGCCCCGGCGAGCCGCCAGATCTTCTGCCAGGCGATATAGGACCAGCCGAGCAACGGGTGGCGGGAGAGCGCGCCCCAGCCGTTGCGATGGGCGTGGATCGGCAGCGCCGCGTGGCGGCAGAGCGCGATGAAGCCGGACAGCCCGACCGAGTTGAGGCTGGCCATCACGCAGGTGCCGCCCAGCTCCGCCACCAGATCGTGCCGGCGGCGCATCTCGTCGATCTCGCCGGTCAGGTTGAAGGCGTACATCACCTTCCTGCCGGTGCGCTGGGCATGATCCTCGATCGCCCGCATCACCGCTGCCGCCCGCGCCTCGAAGGGGCAATGCGGGCCATCCGCCTGCAATTCGTCGTCCTTGATGAAGTCGATCCCGGCGGCGCAGAGGGTGGCGGCCAGCGCCGCCGTCTCCTCGGGGGAAAACCCGACGCTCGGCTTGACGATGGTGCCGATCAGCGGCCTGCCCTCGACGCCGGAGAGCCGCCTCGTGCCCGAAACCCCGAAGCGCGGCCCCGGATAGGCGGCGGCGAAAGCGGCGGGCAGGCGCAGATCGAGCAGGCGGAGGCCGGAGAACTGGCCCAGCTCGAACAGGTTGCCGGCGATGGTGGAGATCAGGTTGGGCAGCGAGGGCCCCATGTTGTCGAGCGGCCAGGAGAGGGTGACGCGCGCGCGGCGGATGGGCGCGGCGGCATCCTTGGGAAGCCGCGCGCCGGGCAGGCTGGGTGCCGCCACCCTCTCCAGCTCCTCCAGCGCCTCGATGCGCGCGGCCGAACGCGCCTTCAGTTCCGGGGTTTCGCCAGGGACGGGGACGAAGGTGCCGCTGGACTGCTCCCCTGCCATCGCCTCGGCGGCGGCGCGGGGATCGAAGCCCGTCTCGATCAGGTAATCCGCCTCGATCCGGGACGCCATGCTCACCCTGACTCTCCTCCGCCTGAATGGTGGCTAAGTGGTATGATGAGTATAACAGTTGCCTCGGCATGACAAGGCTCCCGTCAGCGCTGATCCTCCCGTTCTGTCAGGAGCACCGAATAGAGGGCATTGGCCCGGGAAAGATGATCCGCCATGGCCGCCGCCGCCGCATCCGCGTTGCCGCTGGCGATGCCGCGGAAGATCCGCTCGTGCTCTTCCAGCGTCAGGCGCTCGGCGCCGCGCGCGGAGACCAGGTCGCGCTTGAACCGCGTCAGCCATTCGGTCAGCCCGTGGCTGAGGGCGCCGATCAGCGAGTTGCCGGACATCAGGGCGATCTGCCGGTGAAAGGCCATGTCCATGGCGATGAACCTTGCCTGCTCGCCGCGCGCCTCGTGGCAGGCGACCATCGCGCGCTGCAGCGCCTCGATTCCGTCCCGCGTGGCGCGCGCCGTGGCGATGCGCACCAGCCCGGTCTCGAACAGCATGCGGGCATCCTTCAGTTCGTCGAGCCCGCGCGCGTTGTTGGCGAGAAGATGGATCATCGCGCCGGAAATCTGCTCGATGACGGTATCCGCCGTCGGCTGAATCACCCGCGCGCGTTCCCCGTGCGAAATGTGGATCAGCCCCATCTGGTGCAGGGAATGCATGGCCTCGCGGATCGCCGGGCGGCCGACGCCGAACCGGATCATCAGCTCCCGCTCGGGCGGAAGCTGCGATCCTGGCGGAAACTGGCCGGATTCGATGCTGGCGATCAGCATGTCCGCAACCTCATGCGAAAGCTTGCGCCGCTCGATGGTCCTGATCATCCGGAGAATCCTGGCATTCGTACTATGGAGGTCATCATACCATCCTATGCCATATTCCGGGAAAGCCTGCCACTCCCGGCGCCAGCGTCTCTGCGGGCCGCTCGGGCAGGCAAACGGAAGCTCGCGGAGGTGAAGCCACGATCACAAGTCGCTGTTCCCTGTTGCCTGCCCCCGCGATCTGACCTAGCCTCACGTCGTCATGCCTTCCGGCGACATCGCCGGCAGGTGGTGACAGGCGATAGAAACAGCTTCAGGAGATGCACCATGTGGCGCAAGCCCCAAATTTCCGAGATCTGCGTCGGCACCGAGATCAACAGCTACGTCTCGGCCCGGACGGTATAGACAGTCCGATCGCGCCGACACCTTCATCATCGCTGGCGTCATAGTGCTGATCAGGGTGCTCGGGGCAGCCGCCGGCGGTGGTTTCCCGCAATGGAACTGCGCCTGCGGCGGCTGCCGGCGCGCGCGGAGCGGCGACTCTGCCGCCAGGCCGCGCACCCAGGCATCGCTCGCCGTTTCCGCCGATGGCGGCCAATGGATTCTGCTCAATGCCAGCCCCGATCTGCCGCGGCAGATCATGGCCGCGCCGCAGCTTCATCCGCGAACCATGGGGGGTCGGGACAGCCCGATCGCCGCCGTGGTGATTTCGAGCGGCGACGTGGATTGCATCGCCGGGCTGCTCTCCCTGCGGGAGAAGCAGGGTTTTTCGCTTTACGCCGGTGACCCGGTGATGCGGATTCTCGACGAGAACAGCATTTTCCGCGTGCTCGATCCGGAGCTGGTGCGCCGCGAGGCCCTGGCGGACGGGCGCAGGACCGGGATCGTGGACGGGGGCGGAAACGCCACCGGCCTGTTGGTGGAAGCCTTCGCCGTCGGCGGCAAGATTCCGCTTTATCATGAAAGCGCGGATGCGGATGATTTCGCCTCCGACGAGGCGGTGATCGGGCTCGATGTCAGCGACGGGGCGGGCAGGAGGCTGGTGTTCATTCCCGCCTGCGCGGCGGTGACGCCCGGCCTGGCGGCGAGGATCGAGGGGGCGGATATCCTGTTTTTCGACGGCACGCTCTGGCGGGATGACGAGATGATCCGCTCCGGCACCGGTGGCAAGACCGGCAGGCGGATGGGGCACATGAGCGTCTCCGGCCCCGATGGCAGCATCGCCGCCCTGGCCGCGACCAGAGTGGGGCGGCGCGTCTTCATCCATCTGAACAACACTAACCCGCTGTTATGCGATGATTCCCCGGAAGCCGCGCAGGCGCGCGCCGCCGGCTGGGAGATCGCCCGTGACGGCATGGAAATCGGCCTATGACAAAACTGCTCGGCCCCGCCGAATTCGAGGCCGCCCTGCGCGATATCGGCGCCCGGCATTATCACAACCTGCACCCGTTTCACCGGCTTCTGCATTCGGGCGCGCTCTCGCAGGCCCAGGTGCAGGCCTGGGCGCTCAACCGCTATTATTATCAGAGCATGATCCCGCAGAAGGACGCGGCGCTGATCTCCCGCCTGCCCGATGCCGAATCGCGCCGGGCCTGGCGGCAGCGCCTCGTCGATCATGACGGGGAGGACGGGCAGGATGGCGGCATCGCCCGCTGGCTCCGCCTCGCCAACGGGGTGGGGCTGGACCGGGATTACGTGATCTCGACCAGGGGGATTCTGCCGGCGACGCGCTTCGCCGTCGATGCCTATGTGCATTTCGTGCGGGACCGGCCGCTGATCGAGGCGATCGCCTCCTCGCTGACCGAGCTGTTCTCCCCGACCATCATCGCCGAGCGCGTTTCCGGCATGCTGGCGCATTATTCCTTCGTCTCCGAGGAGACGCTTTCCTACTTCAACGCACGGCTGCACCAGGCGCCGCGCGACGCGGATTTCGCCCTGGATTACGTGAAGACCCATGCCACCACCCCCGAACTCCAGCGCGCCGTCATGGCGGCGCTGCGGTTCAAGTGCGACGTGCTGTGGTCGCAGCTCGACGGGCTGTATCATTCCTATGTCGAGCCGGGCCATGTGCCGCATGGCGCCTTCCTCGACCCGGAAGGCGAGGCGCGGGAGGCGGCGTGAGCCAGCGGACCGCCATCGGCGGCGGCAGCCGGCCCAGCCTCCGGCGCGGGGCGCGGCGGCATTTCGACGCGGTGCGCAACCAGAATGTGCTGCAGGGGCCGGAGCGGATCATCGTGCTCGACGAGATCGGCTGCGCCATCCTCGATCTCTGCGATGGCGGCAGGCGGGTGGAGGAGATCAGCGCCCTGCTGGCCGCGCGCTATCAGGGCGATGCCGCCGAGATCGAGGCGGATGTGACCGGGTTCCTGCAGGAACTTGCCGATAAGGGACTGGTTTCCGCATGAATGCCATCGCACCCGCCGGACCGCCTCTCGCCCTGCTCGCGGAGCTGACCCATCGCTGCCCGCTGCAATGCCCCTATTGCTCCAACCCGCTGGAGATGGTGCGGGCGGCGGGCGAGCGGGACACGGGCTTCTGGATGCGGGTCTTCGACGAGGCCGCCGCGCTCGGCGTGCTGCAGGTGCATCTTTCCGGCGGCGAGCCGACGCTCAGGGGCGATCTCGAAGCCCTGATCCGGCACGCGACCAGCCGGGGGCTCTATGCCAATCTGATCACCTCCGCCGTGCTGCTGGATGCCGCGCGGGTGCGGGCGCTGGCCGAGGCCGGGCTTGCCCATGTGCAGATCAGCATCCAGGGCGCGGAGGCGGCCACCGCCGACCGGATCGGGCATTACCGCGGCGGCCACGAGAAGAAGATCGCCATCGCCCGCGCGGTCAATGATGCCGGCATGGCGCTGACCGTCAACGCGGTGATGCACCGGCAGAATCTCCACCAGCTCGGCGCGATGATCGATCTGGCCGCCGAGCTGGGCGCCGGGCGGCTGGAGGTCGCGCATACCCAGTATCACGGCTGGGCGCTGCGCAACCGCGCCAGCCTGATTCCCAGCCTGGAAGCGGTGAAGGCGGCGGATGCGCTGGTGGCGGAACGCCGGGCGGCGCTGGAAGGGCGGCTGGTGATCGATTACGTGGCGCCGGATTACTACGCCAATCAGCCGAAGACCTGCATGGGCGGCTGGGGGCAGCGGTTTCTCAACGTCACCCCCGATGGCAGGGTGCTGCCATGCCATGCGGCGGAGACGATTCCGGGGCTGGAATTCGAGCGCGCGGATGACCGGCCGCTCGCCGAGATATGGCGGAACGGGGCGGCCTTCATGCGGTTCCGGGGCACGGACTGGATGCAGGAACCCTGCACCTCCTGCGCGCTCAAGGAAGTGGATTGGGGCGGCTGCCGCTGCCAGGCCCTGGCCATGGCGGGGGATGCGAGCGCGGCTGATCCGGTTTGCGGCCGTTCTCCCCGTCATGCCGCGCTGGGCGAGCGGGCGATGGCCGAAGCCGCGGCGCCGCCGCCTGAATTCGCCTATCGCCGCTTCGGGAAGTAGCGGGCGGCGGGGTTTGCGCGGGATGGATGGCCGCGCGGATGCCGAGCATCCGGCAGAGCGGGCGGAGGATGCGGGAAAGCTCCGGATTATTGGCGAAGAGGGCCGCGACCTCGGGATCGGCGAGGAAATGGCGCAGCTGGGAAGCGCCGGAGGCGGTTTCGGGCACCAGACGCAGCAGCCAGGCCTTGCGGCGCGGCAGGAGATGCGGGCGGGGCTGGCGCGGCCTTGACGGGCGTTTCGCCGTGATGACGATGGCTGCCGGGCCGGGTGGCGTCGGGGATGAGGTTGCGGCGCGGGTGAAGCGGGCGGCGATCCGTCGCAGGCGCGTCCAGATGAGGATGATGAGCGGGCCGGCGATGCCGCCGACGCGCCGCGCGACCGCCACGCACAGCCCCTCGATGATGAGGGCGAGGTGGTCGGACATCGCGCAAGTGGGGGAAGCGGTCTGCGTCACGAACAGAAGTAGAACACAACCGCCGGGGGGTGGGCAAGCGGGATTTGCGGTGGATGACGGGACGGGAGCGGCTTATGGGCGCTGCCCGAGCACCTTCCGCGTCAGCTCCGCCCGGACATCGAGGGATGAGCGCCTGCCCAGCGCCGGATAATGCGCCGCCAGCCAGGCTTCGGCGGTTCTGCGGCCTTCGTCGCGCAGCGCCAGCAGGAAATTCCAGGAGGTGCTGTATTTCGACAGATAGCCGAGCTTCGCCATGAAGGCCTGATTCTGGATCATGTGCAGGTTGACCTGCCTGTAGCGCCCGGAATAGGGGGTTCCGGCATCGGCCAGCTCGCGCAGCAGCCGGTTCACCGCCTCGATGGCGTTGATCTCCAGCACCAGCGAGGCGTTGAAGGTGACCTCGTTGATCCGTTCGGTGATGGTGGCGGTGGTGCGCGGCACCTCGTCGCGGTGC
>DASTAF010000157.1:0-2323 GCA_035713005.1 Acetobacteraceae bacterium | reverse complement strand
TCGTTCCCGCCGCGACGAATTCGGGCCTGTTCTGGCCGCGTGACTGGCTCAAGCTGCGCCCCGGCGTCATCCATATCCGCATCCACCCGCCCATCCCCGCCAGCACCGACAGGGCGACGATGATCGCGCGGCTGGAAGCGGTGTTCTACGAGGGCGAACTGGCCATTCCGGCAGATCAGCCGCTCACCAGCACCGAGAAATCCTGACCCCGCCAGGAGCCGTCGGCGCGGCACCAGGTGAAGCGGATGGCAGCACCGGACTTCAGCGCCTGGGTCGGCAGTTCGGCGGCAAATATGCCGAGGCCGATCTCCTCCAGCCTCGTGTCCTGTGTCGTCCGCCAGTCATCGGCGCTCCAGTGCAGAGTGGCGGCCTCGCATAGCTCGACCCGCAGGATCTGGCCCTGGGGGATGCTGCCGCGCCGCCAGCTCTCCCGCCAGTCCCGCAGGCGGGGGCGTCGCTTTTCCCGCTGATAGCGCTGCACGGTGAGCGGCGACATGTCGAACACCGCACCATCGGCGAGGCTGCGCAGCAGCTTGATGTATTCGGCATGGGCCCAGACCAGCGGCATGGCCGAGCCGCTCGGGCGGCCGCGGAATAGCTCCCGCTCCGGGATGTCGTCCGCGTCCCAGACCTGTTCCGGCAGCAGCCCGCCATCGCTGGAGCAGGCTTCCATCACCGCGAGCAGCCGGCGCGCCTCCGCCTCGTCCCCGCGCGCCAGCTCGTAATGTGCCCGCTCACCGATGAGCAGCGGCCAGGTGCGCCCTTGCCCGGTGCCGTCGAACGGGCTGCCATCCTCGTGTTCGCCATAGCCGTCGTCATTATAGCGCCGCCAGCCGGGCCCTTGAGGCAGCTCCACCCTGGTCACCTGGTCGATCACGCGCACCGTGTTGAGGATGCGCGGATCGTCCGCCGCCCGCAGACCGAAGCGCACCAGCGCCAGCGCGTCCGGGCTGATCAGCGCCGAGGCCGCGACATCGGCCTCCGCCGGCGGCTTGTTGCGGACCATGACGATGCCGCCGATCTCGGCATCGGCGCCATCGCCGTCGCGCGGGGTGATCCGCACGTAATAGCCCTCAACCCCCGCCTCCCGCGCCAGCGGCGTGTCCTTCGCATAGGTCCAGGCGTCGATATCCTCGTTCCAGGCATCGGCCGTATCGCGCAGGAACCCGGCGATGCCGGCCTCGCCCATCAGCTCCGCCGCTTCCGCCGCCGCCAGCAGGGCGGCGACCTCGACGGCCAGGGTGAACGGCGAATATCCGGCATCCTCCTCCCAGCGATCCTGTGCCGTTGCCGGGCCGTTGCGCAGCACGAAACCGGCCGCGTCCCGCACCATCGGCCAGAAATCCCGCAGCTCGCTGTCGGAAAGCAGGCCGTTGCGGCGCATCATCTCGACCAGCAGGATCGGGAAGGCGCATTCATCCATTTGCAGCCCATGCCAGTAGGGCATCCCGTCCAGCCAGTTGTTCTGCGCCCAGCTCCCATCCTCCTGCTGGATCACCCGCAGGTAATCGAGCACCCGGCGCGCATCCACGCCCGCATTGGCGGCGATCAGCCCGCCCGCCGTCTCCGCCAGATCACGCGGCCATACCAGATGATAGCCGCCGAGATCGTCATCGCCCTTGCTGGCGCCCCAGGGGATTGAAAGGCTGGCGATCAGCCCGCCGGGGAAGGTCGGGGATTCGTGGCAGCGCAGCACCGCCGTGCTGATGCGGTACAGATTATGGCCATGACCGCCATCCACCCGGACCCGGCGCGCCTCCGGCGGATCGAGCCTCGCAAGGCCGGACTGCCACTCCCGCCACGCCTCGGCGTATCCCGCCTCCGCCGCATCGAATCCCCGCTGCAGGCTGGCGCGGGCCCGGAAGGCCGCCTCGGTCCATTTCCGCCCGAAGCCGAGGGCAAGCACGACCGGCCCCCCCGAGGCGAGGCTGATCTCGGCGGTCAGGGCCACATTGCCGTTCTCCGCGCGGTCGTAAATCCCGGTCAGCCTGCCGTTCCGGCTGACATCCTGCCAGCCGTCATTCACCCCCGCATACCCCGCCGAGCGGGCGAGGAAGGGCGCGGAGCAGGCCAGCGCCAGATAAGTGCCGTCGCCTTCGGCGAAGAGCATCGGCACGCCCTTGTACTCGCCGATCCAGCCGGTGTTGTGGCCGCCGCCATTGACCAGATGCGGCGCCAGCAGGGCGAACAGGCGCAGGCCGGGCTGGCCGGTCAGGCGGATGCGCTGCAGCACCGTGTCATGCTCCGGATCGGAGACGATCTCCTTGTCGATCGTGTAGATGCCGTCCCGGCTGACATTGTGCAGGTGGAACACGGGCACCCC
>DASTAF010000156.1:0-13064 GCA_035713005.1 Acetobacteraceae bacterium | reverse complement strand
CGCGCGATCGGCGCGAAGCGGATCAGGACCCATCTTTCCTGGGCGGATTACCAGACGGCGAACGGGGCCGAATGGTATCGCTACCTGTTCGAGACGCTGGGGCCGGATTTCGAGATTCTTCCCTGCGCCCATTACACGCCGCCCGCCATCTCGCGCAACGGCCGCAGTTCCGGCCCGCCGCGCAGGCTGCTCGATTTCGCCGATTTCATCGACACGATCATCAGCGCCCATGGCCGGTGGTTCGACGCGATCGAGCTCTGGAACGAGCCCAACAACCTGCTCGACTGGGACTGGCGGCTCGATCATGACTGGGTGCTGTTCAGCGAGATGCTGGGCGCGGCCGCGCATTGGGCGCAGCAGCGCGGCAAGCGCGTGGTGCTCGGCGCCCCCTGCCCCACCGATCTGAACTGGCTGCGGCTGATGGGCGAGCGCGGCATCCTCGGCGTTGTGGATGTCGTCGGCCTGCACGGGTTCCCCGGCACCTGGGATTCGAAGGATGCGGGATTGTGGCCGGGCTGGCGGGAACTCATCGCCGGCGCGCGCGAGACGATCGGGCGGTTCCGCGGTGACCTGGAAATCTGGATCACCGAAACCGGCTATTCCACCTGGCGGCACGATCCGGCGGCGCAGCTCGACGCTTTCGTCGAGGCCACCAAGGCACCGGCGGACCGGCTCTACTGGTACGGGCTGCACGACCTGCCGGACGATGCCGTCACCCAGGAAGGCGCGCATTTCGACGAGCGCCATTATCATTTCGGCGCCTTCTACGCCGATGGGCGGGAGAAGCTGCTGGGCCGCCTGCTGAAGCGCGGCAACCTCTCCGCCGTGCATGAGGTGCTGGCGAGCGTGCAGGCGGCGCCGGCGATCCTGCGGACCCGCCCGGTCCTGATCACCGGCGGCGCCGGCTTCATCGGCAGCAATCTCGCCGAACGCCTGGCATCCGAGGGAGAGCATGTCCTGCTCTATGACGGGCTGGCGCGCGACGGGGTGGAGGAAAACATAAGCTGGCTGCGGCGGGCGCATCCGCGCCGCGTTTCCGCCGCGCTGGGCGATATCCGCGATCATCGGGCCCTCGCCGGATTCGCCGCCAAAGCCTCGGCGGTGTTCCATTTCGCGGCGCAGGTCGCCGTCACCACCAGCATGGACGATCCGGTCGATGATTTCGAGATCAATGCCGGCGCGATCATCCATCTGGTGGAGGCGCTGCGCCGCTCCAACCCCGAGGCGCCGCTGCTCTTCGCCAGCACGAACAAGGTCTATGGCGATCTGACCGGGGTCGGGCTGGAACAGGGACAATCGGGCTGGCAGCCCACCGACGAGCAGACCCGCAGATATGGCGTTCCCGAGGCGCAACCCCTGAGTTTCGCCACGCCTTATGGCTGTTCGAAGGGTGCGGCGGATCAGTACGTGCTCGATTACGCCGCGAGCTTCGGTCTGCGCAGCTGCGTGCTGCGGATGAGCTGCATCTATGGCTACCGCCAGCGCGGCACCGAGGATCAGGGTTGGGTGGCGCATTTCGCGCTGCAGGCGCTGCGCGGCAAGCCGATCACCTTGTATGGCGACGGGCATCAGGTGCGCGACATCCTGTTCGTCAGCGATGCGGTGGCGACATGGGCGGGGGCCTGGCGGGCGATCGATCGCGTCAGCGGCCAAGCCTTCAATCTCGGCGGCGGCCCCGGCAATGCGGTGAGCCTGCGGCGGCTGGTCGCGGAACTGGAGACCGTCACCGGGCATCCGATCGAGATCCGCCAGGATTCCTGGCGGCCGCATGACCAGCGCTATTTCGTGGCCGATACGAGAAAGCTGCAGAGCGCCATTGCGCTCGATGCCCCGGTGCCCTGGCAGCGCGGCGTGCGGCTCCTGGTCGAGGAGCTTTCCGAGCGGCTCGACCTGCCCGAGCCGTTATCCGCGCGGGGAGTGGTCGTCGCATGAAGGTCGCCCTCGTCAATCCGGCCTGGCATTACGAGAACAGCATCTATTTCGGCTGCCGCGAGGCGCATCTGCCGCTCGAATTCGGCTATGCTAAAGCTTTGTTAGAACAGGCGGGACACGAGGCGCTGCTGCTGGACGCGCAGATCGAGGGGCTGGACAACGCGGCCCTCGCCTCGCGCGTTTCCGCCTTCCGGCCGGACATGATCGTGGTCACCACAGCGCCCACCTATCTGTTCTGGCGCTGCGCCCCGCCCGAGCTGCGCGTGCCGCGGGAGGCGCTTCGCGCCTTCGCCCACATACCGGCGCTGACCGTGGCGGTGGGGCCGCACGGCTCCGCCACGCCCGGCGCGGCGCTGGCGAAACTCGGCGCCGATCTGGTGATCCGGGGCGAATGCGAGGAAGTGATCGCGGCGCTCGCGGATGCGCCGGAGCGGCGGGACATCACCGGCCTCGCCTGGCGCGACGAGGCGGGCGATCTCGCCACATGCGGCGGCCTCGCCGAGGCGGAATTCATCAACGCTCCCGCCCTGCGCTGGCCGGAGGAGTGGATTTCCGCGCACCGCCATCACCATCACCAGTTTGGCATCGATATCCCCGGCCCCGGTGCCGAGGTCGAAGCCTCGCGCGGCTGCCCCTATGCCTGCAGCTTCTGCGCCAAGATCGACTTCCGCGACCGATACCGCCGCCGTGCCCTCGCCCCTCTGTTGGAGGAAATCGACGGCCTCATCGCCCAGGGCGCGCGATATCTCTATTTCATCGACGAGATTTTCCTCCCCCGCGCCGATCTGATCGAGGCGCTGACGGCGAGGGATGTGCAGTTCGGCATCCAGACCCGCATCGATCTCTGGAAGCCCGAACAGCTCGACCGGCTGGGCGCCGCGGGCTGCGTCTCCATCGAGGCCGGGGTCGAGAGCCTGACGCCGGAAGGGCGCGACGCGCTGGCGAAGAAATGCCGCCTCGATACCGATCAGCTAACGGAACTGCTCATCCGCGCGCGCCGCACCGTTCCCTTCGTGCAGGCCAACCTGATCCGCGTCGAGGGCGATGAGGTGGACAATGTCGCGCGCTGGCGCGCCGAGCTTGTGAAAGCCGGAGTCTGGGCGAACGATCCGGTGCCGCTGTTTCCCTATCCGAGCGCGCCTGACTACCGGCAGCTTTTCGGCCTGCCCGACGATCATGCCTGGGAACGCGCCCATGCGCATTACCTGAGGCAGTTCGACCATTTCAGCACGATCCAGGATGAGCGTCCGGCGCCGCTGACCGAGCTCGAAAGGCAATGATCCGCCCGCCCGCAGGTCCAGGACGCATCTTCCTGACGACCGATGCCGTGGGCGGCGTATGGACCTACACGCTCGATGTCGCGCGGGGCTTCGCCGAACGCGGCGCTGAAGTGGATATCGCGGTGCTCGGCCCCGCGCCGGACAGGGCGAAATATCTTGAAGCCGCATCGATTCCCGGCGCCCGCGTCATTGAAACCGGCGAGGCCCTGGAATGGTGCGCCGCCAGTCCCGAAGCGCTGGCGCGCAGCGCCGGAAGGCTGGCGGAGCTTGCCGCGCGCCGGGGCGCCGCGACCGCGCATCTGCATAGTCCCTCTCTTCTCGCCGAGTCATTCCCCGTGCCGGTGCTCGTCACCCTCCATTCCTGCGTCGCCACCTGGTGGCGGGCGGTGCACGGGGATGCGCTGCTGCCGGAAATGCTGGCCTGGCAGGCGGATGCGACGAAGCGCGGCCTGCAGCGCGCCGACCGCGTGGTGGCGCCCACCCTGGCCTTCGCCAATGCCGCACGGCAGGTGTACCGGCTGCGCCGCCCGATCCGGATCGTGCCGAATGGCAGGCGGCCGCTTCATGCGCCGCCCGCGGAATCCCGCACCGGCGCGCTGGCGGCCGGCAGGCTGTGGGACGAGGGCAAGAACATCGCGGCGGTGGATCGCGCCGCGGCGGGGCTGGACATTCCCGTATTCGCCGCCGGGCCGCTGGAGGGACCTAACGGAGCGTCAATAAATCTTGCTCACGCGCGCGCGGTGGGGCAGCTCGATTCCGCAGCGCTCGCCGCCCTGATGGCGCGCGTCGCCGTCTTCGCCGCCCCTGCCCTCTACGAGCCATTCGGCCTCGCCATACTGGAAGCGGCGCAGGCGGGCCTGCCGCTGGTGCTCGGCGATATCCCGACATTGCGCGAGATATGGGATGGCGTCGCCATCTTCATCCCGCCGCGGGACGATGCAGCGCTTGCCGCCGCCATCGCGCAATTGCACGCGGATTCGCATTATGCCGCCGCCCTGGGATCGACCGCGCGAAGGCGAGCCGCCCGTTTCACCACCGAGGCGATGATTTCGGCCCTGTGGGAAATCCATTGCGGATTGGCCGAGGCGCCGGTCGCGGAACTTGCCTGACATGCGCTTCGTCTTCTTCACCGAATCCCTCATCTCCTGCTGGAATCACGGCAACGCGCATTTCCTGCGCGGCGTGATCCGCGCGCTGCTGCGCAACGGGCATGAGGTGCGCAGCTTCGAGCCGGCGGATGGCTGGAGCCGGCAGAATCTCGTCCGCGATCACGGCGCGCGGGCGCTCGGCCGCTTCGCGGAAGATTTCCCGGAACTCGCCACCGTGCCCGATTTGGCCGGCGATGATCTTGATGCGATGCTGGACGGCGCCAATGTCGTCATCGTGCATGAATGGACGGATCACAAGCTGGTCGCGGCGATCGGACGGGCGCGCAAGCAGGGCGGACGCTTCACCCTGCTGTTCCACGATACCCATCACCGCATGGTCAGCGACCCCGCCTCGATGACCGCCTATGATCTGAGCGGTTACGACGGCGTGCTGGCTTTCGGCGAATCGCTGGCGGTCAAATATCGTGCCCAGGGCTGGGGAGACCGCGTCTTCGTCTGGCACGAGGCGGCGGATGTCGAATTGTTCAAGCCCCCCGCGCGGGAAGGCGAGCGCGAGGGGGCGGTCTGGATCGGCAACTGGGGTGATGACGAGCGCAGCGACACGCTCCGCGCTTTCATGTTCCAGCCCGCCGCCTCGGCGGGGATTCCGCTCGACATTTACGGCGTGCGCTACCCGCGGGCGGCGCTGGACGAGCTGGCGGCCAAGGGAATCCGCTATCACGGATGGGCGGCGAATGCCGACGCGCCCGGCATCTTCGCACGGCACATGATGACGGTGCACGTGCCACGCCGCTTCTATCAGGAAAACCTTCCTGGCATCCCCACCATCCGCATGTTCGAAGCCATGGCCTGCGGAATCCCGCTGCTCTCGGCACCGTGGCGGGACACCGAATCGCTCTTCACCGCCGGGGAGGATTATCTGCTCGCCGAAACGCCGCAACGGATGGAAGCGAACATGCGCGATGTCGCGCATGACGAGGCACTGCGCCAATCGCTCGCGGCGCACGGGCTGGCAACGATCCGCGCCCGGCACAGCTGCGCCCACCGTGCTGACGAATTGTTGGAAATACTAAACAAGCTGCGCCACCCGGCGCTGGCGGAGACCTGCTGATGCGCGTCGCCTTCTACGGATCGAGCCTGCTCTCTGCCTACTGGAACGGCGCCGCCACCTATTATCGCGGCATTCTCTCCGCCATCGCGGCGCATGGCTTCGAGACCACATTCTACGAGCCGGATGCGTTCGGCCGCTCCGCCCATCGCGATATCGAGCCGCCGGATTACGCGCGCGTCACCGTCTATCCGGCCGACGAAGCCAGCGCGGCGGTGGTGATCGCCGAGGCGGCGCGGGCGGATGTGGTGGTCAAGGCCAGCGGCGTCGGCGTGTTCGACGATTTGTTGCTCGAAGGGGTAATGAAGGCGGCGCGCCCCGATGCCCTGCGCATCTTCTGGGATGTGGACGCGCCGGCGACGCTGGCGGAAATGGCCGCCTCGCCGGATCATCCGCTGCGGCGCGCCCTGCCCGGCCTCGATCTCGTGCTGTGCTATGGCGGCGGCGATCCGGTCGTCTCGGCCTATCGCGCATTCGGCGCGAAAGCCTGCATTCCCATCTACAACGCGCTTGATCCGCGCTCGCATCATCCCGCGCCGAGGCAGGCGCGCTACGCGGGCGACCTGGTTTTCATGGGCAACCGGCTGCCGGACCGCGAGGCGCGGGTGGAGGAATTCTTCCTCCGTCCCGCCGGAATGCTGCCGGACCGCGCCTTCCAGATCGGCGGCTCCGGCTGGCACGACAAGCCGATGCCGCCCAATGTCGAGCGCCTCGGCCACGTGCCCACCGCCGAGCACAATGCCATCAACTCCTCCGCCCTCGCTGTGCTGAACATCGCGCGGGACAGCATGGCCAATACCGGCTTTTCCCCGGCCACCCGGGTCTTCGAGGCGGCGGGCGCCGGCGCCTGCCTGATCACCGATTACTGGGAGGGGATCGAGCTGTTCCTGGAGCCCGGCACCGAGATTCTGGTCGCCCGCGACGGTGAGGAGGTGGCGGCGCATCTCAAAGCCCTCACTCCGGAGCGGGCACGGCGGATCGGCGAGGCGGCGCGGCTGCGGGTGCTGAGAGACCATAGCTACGAGCAGCGCGCCATCCTGCTGGACCGGGTGCTGCGTCAGGCGGCGGCGGCGAAACGCGAAACGGTTCCGGCATGAAGGGGGCATCATGCGGATCGTGATCCTCGGCCTCAGCCTCAGCTCCTCCTGGGGCAATGGCCATGCCACCACCTGGCGGGCCCTGATCCGCGCCATGGCGCCGGAGCATGAGGTGCTGTTCCTGGAGCGCGACGTGCCCTGGTACGCCGCGAACCGCGATCTGCCGAATCCCGATTTCTGCCGGTTCGCCCTCTATGACGGCGTCGAGGCCCTGGAAGCATGGCAGGAGGAGATCGCGACCGCGGATGCCGTCATCATCGGCTCCTTCGTCACCGACGGCATCGAGGTGGCGGAACGCGTGGCCGCGATGCGCGAGGGCGCGCTCTGCTTCTACGATATCGACACGCCGGTCACCCTCGCCGCGATCGAGCGGGGCGACTGCGCCTATCTCAACCGCCGAACCATCCCCCTGTTCGACATCTATTTCTCCTTCACCGGCGGCCCGACCCTCCGCCGCCTGGAGCAGGAATTTGGCGCTCCACAGGCGGTGGCGCTTTATTGCGGGGTCGATCCGGCCCGCTACTACCCTGTGGAGGTGGAGAAGCGCTGGGTGCTCGGCTATCTCGGCACTTACAGCCCGGACCGGCAGCCCGCCCTGGAGCGGCTGCTGATCGAGCCCGCGCGCCTCATGCCGGAGCGGCGCTTCGTGGTCGCCGGCGCGCAATTTCCGGATGACATCGAGTGGCCCGCCAATGTCGAGCGCATCGAGCACGTACCGCCGGAGCGGCACCGGGAATTCTACGCCGCCCAGGCCTGGACGCTGAACGTGACGCGGGCGGACATGCGCGCGGCGGGGTACAGCCCCAGCGTCCGCCTGTTCGAAGCCACCGCCTGCGGCACGCCCGTCATCTCCGATGACTGGGACGGCATTCATGACTTCTTCCGCCTTCGCGAGGGGCTCATCGTCGTTCAGGAGGCGGAGGATGTGGCAGCCTGCCTCGCCTTGCCGGAAGCGGAACGCCTCTCCATCGCGCAGGCGGGACTGCGCAGAACCCTGGCCGAGCACACGGCGGCGCACCGGGCGGAAACGCTGGTCGCCGCCATCCGACAGGCGACACCCCCGCGGGCCGCGCGCCCGCGGGCCGCGCGCCGGCAGGCCCAATTCACCGCAGATCAAGAAATGGAAGGAAAGCGCGCATGACCACGCAGTTTGCCGGCAAAACCGCACTGGTCGCGGGGGGAGCCGGCTTCATCGGCTCGCATCTGTGCGCGCGCCTGCTCCGCGACCGGATGCGGGTGATCTGCCTCGACAATCTCTCCAGCGGCGCCGCCGAAAACATCCAGGATCTGCGGCAGGGCCCGGCGCTGGAATTCATCCAGCACGACGTCACCGAGACGCTGCCGCGCAACCTCCATGCCGATCTGGTGATCAACCTCGCCTGCCCCGCCTCCCCGCCGCTCTATCAGCTCGACCCGGTGCACACGATGATGACCAACGTTGTCGGCACCAATCATCTGCTCGAACTCGCGGCGAAATGCGGGGCGCGCTTCCTGCAGGCCTCCACCAGCGAGGTCTATGGCGATCCGGTGGTGCATCCGCAAACCGAATCCTATCACGGCAACGTCAATCCCACCGGCCCCCGCGCCTGCTACGACGAAGGCAAGCGGGCGGCGGAGACGCTCTGCTTTGACTATCTCCGCCAGGGCAAGGTGGATACGCGGGTCGCCCGCATCTTCAACACCTATGGTCCGCTGATGCGCCCCACCGACGGGCGGGTGATCTCCAACATGGTCTCCCAGGCCCTGCGGAACCGCCCCATCACCGTCTATGGAGACGGCACCCAGACCCGCTCCTTCTGCTACGTGGATGATCTACTGGACGGGCTGCTGGCGCTGCTGCGCCATCCGGAGCGGGTTCCGCACCCTGTCAATCTCGGCAATCCGTTCGAGACCAACATGCTCGATCTGGCAGATGCGGTCATCCAGCTCACCGGCGCGGCCAGCGCGATCGTGCGCATGCCCCTGCCCAAGGACGATCCGCGCCGCCGCCGCCCCGATATCTCGCTCGCGCGCGAATTGCTGGGCTGGAAACCGAAAGTGCCGCTGACCACCGGGCTGCGCCGGACGATCGACTGGATGAGCGGTTCGAGCTGGATCAAGCCCCGCCCGCGCCGCAGCGCCCCGCGCCGGCCCTTCGCCGCCGCGGAACTGGCCGCCGACTAGGAGCGTCCGGTCCTCCGGAAGCCGCCGCCCATCGCCAGCGCGGCCGCGAGGCCGAGCGCCAGCGCCGCGCCCAGCCCTGCCACGACGGTTCTCCCATCGAGCGCCGCAGCGGGCTCCAGATAGCGGCGCTCGGGGATTTCCGGCGGAATCGCCTCGCGCGCCTCCAGCGCCATCGCCAGCACCTCGGCCGGATGCATCGCCCAGCGCCCGGTGCCGTCCTTGATCTGCTGGCGGCAGGAAAACCCATCCGCGATGATCAGCGTCTCCCGATCCGCCTTGCGCACCGCCGGCAGCAGAACCTGCTCGCCGATGGCCTGCGAAACGTCGTAATGCTGCGCCTCGTAGCCGAATGCCCCGGCATGGCCGCAGCAGCCGGCGGGCGGGCGCTGCAGGTCGAGCCCCATCGCCGCCAGCATCTTGCGCTGCGGCTCGGCGTTCAGCACCGCCTTGTGATGGCAATGCGTCTGCAGGATGGCGCGGCGCTTCAGCGGCGGCGGCGCCCAGCCTTCGGTTTCCGCCAGCAGTTCCGGCAGCGTCTTCACCAGGCGCTTCAGCCGCTGCGCGTCCTCGTCATCGGCCAGGATGTTCGGCATCTCGTCGCGGAACACCGAGAGGCAGCTCGGCTCCAGCCCGACCACCGGCGTTCCCGCCCGGATCGCCGGGCGCAGCTCCTCCAGTATGTCCCTGAGCTTTTCCCTGGCCAGGTCAAGCATGCCGAAATCATAGAGCGGCCTGCCACAGCACAGTTTCGCCAACGGCACGGTGACGCGATAGCCTGCGGCTTCGAGCACGGTCACCGCCGCTTTCGCCGTGCCGGGAAGGAAGTAATTGTTGAAGGTGTCCGGCCAGAGGATCACCTCCGGCAGGGTCTTATCATTGCCCCGGGGCGATGCCCGCTTCGCCCACCAGTCCTGAAAGCTTTCGGCGGCGAATTGCGGCGCCTCGCGCCTGGTGGTGAAGCCGGCGATCCGCTTCAGCACCGGACCCATCCCCGGCGCCCTGAGCGCGCCATTCACCAGCCCCGGCGCCAGCATCGCCATGCGTGACCAGAGGAAGATCAGCCCCATGCTGTAGGCGGCGCGCGGCCGCAGCCTTCCCTTGTAGTGATGGGCGAGGAACTCCGCCTTGTAGGTCGCCATGTCCACCGAAACCGGGCAGTCGCCCTTGCAGCCCTTGCACTGCAGGCAGAGATCGAGCGCGTCCAGCACCGCCTTGCTGCGCCAGCCATCCTTGATCGCATCGCCGCGCATCATCTCGAACAGCAGCCGGGCACGGCCCCTGGTGGAATATTTCTCCTCGCGGGTGCCCTGGAAGCTCGGGCACATGGTCTGCCCGCCCAGCTCCCGGCACTTGCCGACGCCGAAGCACCGCTCGGCGGCGTGGGCGAAGGAATGATTGTCCTCGGGGAACTTGAAATAGGTCGTCACCGGCATCGGGCTGTAATCGGGGCCGAGCCTGAGATTGGCGTCGAGCGGCAGGGCGTCGATCACCTTGCCGGGATTCATCCGCCAGTGCGGGTCCCAGATCGTCTTGAAGTCGCGGAAGGCCTGGATGAGGTCCGGGCCGAACATCTTCGGCAGCAGCTCGCCCTTGGCCTGGCCGTCGCCATGCTCGCCGGAGAGCGAGCCGCCATAGCGCAGGCACAGATCCGCCGCCTCCTCCATGTACTCGCGGAATTTCTTCACCCCGTCGGCGGTTTTCAGGCCGAAGGTCATGCGGGTATGGACGCAGCCATCCCCGAAATGACCGAACAGCGTGTAGCGATAGCCGTATCGCTTGTTCATCGCGTCGAAGTCGCGCAGGTAATCGCCGAGGCGCTCGGGCGGCACCGCGGCATCCTCCCAGGAGGGCCAGGCCTCTTCCTCCTCGGGAACACGGCTTGCGCCGACGCCAGATTCCCGCACCTCCCAGATCGCCCCCTGCTCCTCGGGCTTCTCGTAGAGGCGCATGGCGGAGGCGCCGGTCTTCATCCGCCGCAGCGCGGCGAAGGCGGATTCCACCTTGCCGTTCGCCTCCTCCTGGGAATCGCCGCCGAATTCGGCGAGCAGATAGGCCCCGTCCTTCTCCAGCAGCTTCATCCCCGGCAGGTGCTTGCCCTTCTTGTGCATGTTCTCGATAACATGATGCTGGAAGCCCTCAAGCGCGATCGGGCCGAATTCGCGCACCTGCACCACCTCGTCCGCCGCCGCCGCCGCGTCGGCGTAGCTCAGCACCATCAGGGCGCGATAGGCCGGGAAATCGATCAGCCGCACCGTGGCGGAAAGGGTGAGCGCGCAGGTGCTCTCCGAGCCCACGAGCGAGCGGGCGACGTGGAATCCCTTTTCGGGCAGGAGGTCGTCGAGATTATAGCCGGAAACCCGGCGGGGAATCTTCGGATAGCCGGCGCGGATTCTGTCGCCGTAGCGCTCGGCCAGCGCCTTCAGCTCGCGGTAGATTTCCGCCCGCCGCCCGCCCGCGCGCTGGATCAGGTCGAATTCGTCATCGGAGGTGGCGCCGACGCGCATCCTCAGCCCGTCATAGGTGAGGATGTCGAGTTCCTCGACATTATCGACCGTCTTTCCACCCATGACGGTATGGGCGCCGCAGGAATTATTGCCGATATTGCCGCCCAGCGTGCAGTAGCGATGGGTGGCGGGGTCGGGGGCGAAGGTCAGCCCGTGCTTCATCGCCGCCTCGCGGAGCTGATCGTTGATCAGCCCCGGCTGCACCTTGGCCTGCTTGCCCTCCGGATCGAGCGCGAGGATGCGGTTCATGTATTTCGAGAAGTCGATCACCACCGCCACATTGCAGGTCTGCCCGGCCAGGCTGGTGCCGCAGCCGCGCCCGAGGATCGGCACGTCGCGCTCCCGGCAGGCGGCGACGGTGGCGATCACGTCCTCCTCGGCGCGCGGAATCACCACCCCGATCGGCACCTGCCGGTAGATCGAGTGATCGGTGGCATAGAGCGCCCGCGAGCCGCCATCGAAGCGCAGCTCGCCCTCGATCCGGCCCGCAAGCGCCGCCTGCAATTCGCGCGCCGCCTCGTCGTTCCGGCGGTCCGCCGCGGCGCTGGAGCCGCCGTTCCGCCCGCGCGTCAGGCGCCCGTTGATCTTGTTCACCGCCTCACTCCTTTTCCGTCTCGCCCTTCTGGCCCGTCAGCTTCTCCACCAGCCTTCCGGCGACGCCGAACGGGCTTTCCGAGAAGGTGAATTCCTGCACCGCGTGCCGCCCGATGGAGAGCCCGATCCGCTGGCGGTTCACCTCGCCGCGCGCCATGGCCTGCATCAGCTTCTTCGCCTCGTCATTGGTGATGGTGGGCGGCCAGGGCGGCTCCAGCGGATCGACCACGCATTCGATCAGCACCGGGCCAGGGAGCGCCAGCGCCTCCTTGAGCTGATCCCGGCAGCGCCCCGGATCGTCGATCCGTACCCCGCGCCCGCCGCAGGCCTCGGCCACCTTGACGAAATCCACCGGATGCAGATCGACGCCATATTCCGGATTGCCCAGATAAAGCATCTGCTCCCACTTGATCAGGCCGAGCGTGTTGTTCTTCATCACCACCACCTTCACCGGCAGGCCGTACTGCACCAGGGTGGCGAACTCACCCATCATCATGGTGAAGGAGCCGTCTCCGGTAAAGGCGATGATCTGCCGGCCCGGATGCGCCATGGCGGCGCCGATGGAATAGGGCACCGCCGCCATCATCGAGCACATGGTGCCGCTGAAGGAGAAATGCTGGCCCTCGCGCAGCTCCATCCGCGCCTGCCAGGTGGTGACGGTGCCGGAATCGCCGCAGATGATGGCGTCGTTATCAAGCAGCCCGGGCAGATGATGCGTCACCACCTGCGGGGCCATCGGTTTGTGATTGGAGGTGCCGCGTTCCTCCATCAGCGCCCGCCAGCCTTTCATGCCCTGCTGCGCCTGTTTCAGGAAATCGCGGTTCTCGTTGCGGGCCAGCCTGGCCAGAAGCTCGCGCAGCGTCGCCCGCGCATCGCCCGCCAGCCCGATCTCGGCGGGATAGCGCAGCCCGATATGCTCCGGCTTGTGGTCGATCTGCACGCATCTCGCCTGGCCGGGCCTGGGCAGGAACTCGATATAGGGAAAGCAGCTGCCGACAATGAGGAGCCCGTCGCAGGCGCGAAGGGCCTCCACCGAGGGGCGGGTGCCGACCACGCCGATGCCGCCGGTGGTGTAGGGGCTGTCATCCGGCACGCAATCCTTGCCGAGCAGCGCCTTGATGATCGGCGCGCCCAGGCGTTCCGCCACCTGCTCAAGCTCGTGCCCGGCGCCGCGCGCCCCCGATCCGGCGAGGATGGCGATCTTCCGGCACTCCGCCAGCAGCCGCGCCGCCTCGTCGATCAGCCCCGGCTCCGGGGTGCGCTTCGGCGGCTGATAG
>DASTAF010000155.1:0-4613 GCA_035713005.1 Acetobacteraceae bacterium | reverse complement strand
CCAACCTTCTCCAGCGCCTGATAAATCGGCACCGTGCCAATCGGCACCGGGGAGTTGCGCATGATCCAGCCGCGGATGTTGTGGATGTTGCGGCCGGTCGAAAGGTCCATCACCGTGTCGCCGCCCCAGCGGATCGACCAGACCAGCTTCTCCACCTCCTCGGCCGCACCCGACGTCACCGCCGAATTGCCGATATTGGCGTTGATCTTGACCAGGAAGTTCCGCCCGATGATCACCGGCTCCAGCTCCGGGTGATTGATGTTGGCGGGAATGATTGCCCGCCCTCGGGCGATTTCGGAGCGGACAAATTCCGGGGTGATGAAATCAGGAATTTCCGCGCCGAAATCCTCGCCGTCGCGGGCAGCCTCAAGCGCTTGCGCGCGGCCGAGATTCTCCCGGTGCGCGACATAGATCATCTCCTCGGTGATGATCCCGGCCCGGGCATATTCATACTGGGTGACAAGCTGACCCGGCTTGCCGGCGAAAACGCTGTGCGGCGCGGGGCAGGGCGGGACCAGCCGGTCGGCGGGAGCGAAGCCGTTATCCTCCGGCTTGACGCCACGCGCCTCGATGGTCTCGAAGCCGCGCGCGGCGATCCACGGGGCGCGGATCGGTGCCAGGCCCGCCTCCAGGTCGATCTTCACCCCTGGATCGGTGTAGGGACCGGAAGTGTCGTAAAGCCGCAGGGGCGGCTCGTTCGCCGAGGGGTGCAGCTCGACCTCGCGGAACGGCACGGCGATGTCGGGGCGCTGCGGAGGCGATGAGAACACTTTGCGAGAGCCCTGGATGGGGCCGGTGGTAACGGTGGCTGGCTTGCTCTGGACGGTCACGGCTTACGCTCCTCTTTGCCTTGCCCCAGCCTGAGAAGCGGTTCTGTCGCGTTGTGCGCCGCGCGTTTTCCGTCCCTCCGCCGGGATAATCCGGATCAGGTTCAAAGGGTCACTGCGCCGTTCGGCCGGTATGGCCTATCCATGCAGTCTCTCAGCGCCATGCCGGCGCACCCCTCGGTGCGGCTACATTGGGTCCGGGGCGCGCGGCTGTCAACCGATTATCCATCCTGCATACGAAAAACCGGCCCGGATGGTCCGGGCCGGCTTTCATCGGCAGGCTTCCTGGCGGTCAGGAACTGCGGTCGGCGCCGCGATGCCTCGGCACCGCGGGTGCGGGAGCGGCCTGCGCATAGGCCGGACCCTGATAGACCTGCTGGTTAGAAGGCGCTTCGAAGCTCGGGTAGTTCTGGCCGTTATCGGCGATCATCCGCTGAGTCTTGACGGCCCCCGCTTCACCACGGAAGCGCGGATATTGCTGGCCGTTCACCGCCACCGTGGCGCTCGAGGTTACGGGCACGGCCGGACCGCCGAATTGCGGATAGGCCTCGCCGCCGGCCACGCCCACGATGGCCTGCGAAACCATGCCGGGCGCCATCGCGGGAGCCGCGACATTCCCCGCATAAGCGGCGCCCGAAGTCAGGATTGCCAGTGCAGTGAGCGCCCCGATAAAGTTCTTGTTCATCATCAGTCTCCATTGGCCGGCATGAAAGCCGGTCTTGTTGAACGCGCGTCGGCCAAGCGGTCGGCGTTGATGCTGATATAGCTTTATCCGGCCCGCGGATAATTGAGGCTTTTCTCATAGATTCCATTCGCCCGACGTATGAATGATCCAGCTCTTGCCGGAATTTCATGGAGCGCTAGAGTGCGGGAATGAACATGCTCGCGCCACGCGCGATGGGTCTGCCGGTCGAAATTGTGTTCGATTTCGTCTGCCCCTGGTGCTATCTCGGCATTCACCGCCTCAACCGGCTGCGCATGAGGCGGCGGGACCTGGTGCTCGACACGCTATGGCGGCCATTCCTGCTCAATCCGGACATGCCCAGGCTCGGCATCAGCCGCGCCGATTACTCCGCCCGCAAGTTCGGCGGCGAGGAGCGGGCCCGCCGGCTCTATGCGAGCATCACCGAGGTGGCGGCGGCGGAAGGGCTGATCTTCGATTTTGCCCGCATCCGGCGCACGCCGAGCAGCGTGGACGCGCACCGGCTGGTGCGGCTGGCGGCGAGGATGGACCGCGCCGACGAGATCGTGGCGGCGATCTTCCAGGCCTATTTCCAGAATGGCGCCGATATCGGCCAGATCGAGACGCTGGTCCATATCGCCGCGATGAACGGGTTGGACCCGCTGGCGGCGCGGCGCTTCCTGCTGTCGGACGAGGCGGTGGAACTCGTGCACGCGGATAATCTGCACGCCCATCGCCTTGGCATAAACGGCGTGCCCTGTTTCCTGATCAACGGGACTCATGCCATCGCCGGGGCGCAGGAACCCGAGGTGCTGGAGCGGTTGATCGACCTCTCGGTTGCCGATCTGCGCAGTGTTTAGAACTTAAGGTTGCATACACATCTTTCGGAATGCCGCGCGCCGTGGCAGAAGATGGCCATGCACCGTCGCACCCTGCTCGCCCGCCTGCCTCTCCTTGCCGCGCCGCTCGCCGCGCCGGTGATTCCCCGCGCCTTCGCCGCCGATTTCGGCGGCTTCCTCGCCGGGCTGCGCAGCCGCGCGATCGCCAAGGGTATTCCCCCAGCCATCGCCAATGCCGCGCTCGCTGGCATGACCCCGAATGCCGAGGTGATCCACGCCGATCAGCACCAGCCGGAATTCACCCTCACCTGGGCGCAATACAGCGCCCGCGTCGTCACGCCCGCGCGGATCGCCAAGGGTCAGACGAAGTTTGCCGCCGTCCGGAACATCCTCGCCTCGATCGTGGCGCAATACGGCGTCAGCGCCGAACCGATTCTCGGCATCTGGGGGATCGAGACCAATTACGGCGGCTTCCAGGGTGATTTCCAGGTGATCAACGCGCTGGCGACCCTCGCCTATTTCCGCACCAGCACCTATTTCGCCAACGAGGCGATTGCCGCCATGAGGATCGCCGCGCGGGGCGACGCGCCGCTGCCGCAGCTGACCGGCTCCTGGGCGGGAGCGATGGGCCAGCCGCAATTCATGCCGAGCGTCTATCTCTCCACCGCCGTCTCCTTCACCGGCAATGGCCGGCCGGATATCTGGAACAGCGATGCGGACGCGCTGGCCTCCATCGCCAATTATCTGCGCAAGGCGGGCTGGGTGGCGGGGCTGCCTTCGAGCGAGCCGGTGCTGATCCCGGGTAATTTCAACACTTTCCTGGCCGGGCGCGACCATCGCTTCAGCCTCGCCCGCTGGCAGGCGCTCGGCGTGCGGCGGCTCGCCAACGCGAAACCGCTGCCGGGTTCGACCCCGGCCTCGCTGCTTCTTCCCGATGGTCCCTCGGGCGCCGCCTATCTCGTCTATGGCAATTTCCTGGCCATCCGGCGCTACAATCCGTCCGACCTCTACGCGCTGGCGGTGGGCGAGTTGGGCGGCGCGATCACCGCATGAGGACCACTCCGATGGGCCTCGCGCTCCTGGCCTCGGCGGCGCTCGCCGGCTGCAACTTCCGGCGAGAGCGTCATGGCCCGGCTCCGACGGGGGCGCATTACCTGATCGGCGAGCCGTTCCAGGCGGGCGGCGAATGGCATTATCCGCGCGCATTCAATGAATACGATGGCACCGGCCTTGCCACGGTCATCCCGCCGGGCCACGAGGCCGCGACCGCCGATGGCGAGGCCTTCCACCAGGGCGGGCTGATGGCGCAGAGCCCGGTCCTGCCGCTGCCCTCGCTGGTGCGGATCGCCAATCTGGTGAACGGGCGGGCGCTGACGGTGCGGGTGAATGATCGCGGCCCCGCCGTGCCCGGGCGGATCGTCGCCGTCACCCGCAAGGTGGCTTCGCTGCTTGGATTTCCGCCGGATGGCGTGGTGGAGGTGCGGGTGGAGCTGCTGGCGGCGCGCAGCGCGGCTTTGCAGGCCGAACTGGGCGAGGGGCCGCATCTGACCGCGGCGCCGGTGGCAAGCGTGCAATCCGCCGCCCTGCCGCCGCCGCCCGGAGCATCGGGCGATGCCGGCGCGTCACCTACTGCCGCGCCCTCGCAACCCGCCGCCATCCGGATGCCCGCCGAATCCACCGCGCTTTCCGGCATCATTCACCAGTCCGCTCCTGCTCCTGGCCCGCTTTATGTCGAGATGGGCGGCTTTGGCACCGCGCGCGACGCATGGTCGCTGCGGGATCGGCTTCCGGACATGACCGGATCGGTGGTGCCGGAGGCGGCATCGAGCCGCACCCTCTATGCGGTCCGGCTCGGCCCCTATCATTCGGTCGCCGCCGCCGACGCGGCGCTGCGAAGCGTGCTTGCCCGCGGCATCGTCGATCCCGAGATCGTGGTCAGGTGAGCGGCAGGCGCGCGCCCTTCATCACCTTCGAGGGCGGCGAGGCGGCGGGGAAATCCACCCAGATCGCCCGGCTCGCGGAGCGGCTTCGCGCGGCGGGGCACGAAGTGCTGGTCACGCGGGAGCCGGGCGGCACGCCGGGAGCCGAGGCCATACGCGCCCTGATGCTGGACCCGGCGACCTTGCTCAGCCCGCTCGCCGACACGCTGCTGGTCTTCGCCGCCCGGGCCGATCACGCTCAGCGGCTGATCCTGCCGGCGCTGGAGGCGGGCAGGATCGTGCTGTGCGACCGGTTCATCGATTCGACCCTCGCTTACCAGGGCTT
>DASTAF010000154.1:0-5501 GCA_035713005.1 Acetobacteraceae bacterium | reverse complement strand
TCATGGCGCGGTCGTTATTTCCGCTGGATGTCACCCCGGAGCCGGCTCCACCGGCCGCCTGAGCCAGCCTTGCATGATTCATTGGAGATGGGTGCTGCCCTCCGGGAGCGGAAGGTGTCGCGGCAAGCGCGACGCCGGCAGCAGCCAGGAAAGCCGCGGCACCAAGGCCGCCCGTCCATATCTTGGTTCGCATCAGATTCCCTCTAGTCCTGCTACGTACCGAGAAATTGACATCACGAGGTTCGACGGCAAGTTCAATTGCCTGAAGATGTAGTTAAACAAGATTTATTTCATCTCGCTGTTGATTTCCAATGGGATCTGACCCGGAAGGGTAAGTTTTTCCACTGAGAACTGTTGGGGTGGAACGGCCCACGGCATCGGGTGTGCCAAGATGAGGTCGCTCAACAGACCTTCATGAAAGGGCCGTCCCGATGGAATTTAAGCGCATATCAATCGACACGTCGAAGCATGTTTTCACGCTACACGGGGTTGATGGGCAGGACCGTCCCATCCTCCGACGGGAGCTCCGGCGTGGGCAGGTCGAAGAGCTTTTCGCTAAATTGACCCCGACTGAGGTGGCACTGGAAGCCTGTGCTGGCGCGCATCACTGGGGCCGGGTTCTTGGCGCCCTGGGGCACCGGATCAAGCTGATCCCGCCGCAATACGTAACGCCCTTCGTCAAGCGGAATAAAAATGATCGCAATGACGCAGAGGCGATCGGCGAGGCGGCCTCGCGGCCGGCCATGCGCACTGTTCCGGTGAAGACGGTGGCGGAACAGGCGGCGACGATCGTCGTGAAGCACCGGGAACTGCTGGTTGGACAGCGGACTGCCGCGATCAACGCGCTGCGCGGCCATGCGGCGGAATTCGGCGTGATCGCTGCCAAGGGTACCGCGAATGTCGAGGCTCTGCTGGCGATGTTGTCGGCCGAGCCAACGATCCCCGCAGCCGCAAAGGCGGCATTCGCGGCGATGGGCGCACATATTGCCGATCTCGAAACGAGGCTGACGACCATGGAGAAACACCTCCTCGAGCAGCACAAGACCAACCCAGTCAGCCAACGTCTGGCAGCGATCCCTGGTGTCGGGCCAGTTACCGCGATCACCATCGCCCTTTCGGTCAATCCGACGAATTTCGAGAGCGGCCGCCATTTCGCCGCCTGGCTGGGGCTGACACCACAAGAACATTCGACCGGTGGGAAGCATCATCTTGGCCGGATCAGCAAAGCCGGCAATGAACGGCTGCGCCAGCTGTTGGTGGTCGGCGCTATGGCGGTGGTTCGATACGCTAAGCCGGGAAGCAAATCGGCCAGTACGTGGCTACTGCAATTGCTCGAGCGCCGGCCGCGTAAGGTCGCAGCAGTCGCTCTGGCCAACAAGATCGCCCGGGTCATCTGGGCGATGATGGCGCGCAACGCACTGCCTCTGTCGTGGTGGCGCTGCCGTGAAGAAATTGTCCCATAGCTTGACCCTTGCCGCTCGGCAGTTGGCTGTATCATCACAGTCCGGGACTGAACACCTAGCCCCTTGTGCAGCAGCACGAAGCTCGGAGCGGCTTCAGGCGACTTGCCGAACCATACGGCTTCCAGCGCCCCCCCGGCGCCATCAGCCGGATCGTCACTGCTTCCATCGGCGGACGGTGCCGGAATCGATCTCAAAGAGATCGAGCACCCGGCCGATCGTGTGGTCGATCATCTCGTCCAGGCTCTGCGGCCGCGCGTAGAAGGCCGGCATCGGCGGCGCGATGACCGCGCCCATCTCCGCGAGTTGCGCCATGGAGCGCAAATGGCCGAGATGCAGCGGCGTTTCCCGCACCATCAGCACGAGGCGGCGCCTTTCCTTGAGCACGACATCCGCCGCGCGGGTGAGCAGGCTGGAGGTGGTGCCGTTTGCGATTTCTGCCATGCTGCGCATCGAGCAGGGGGCGACGATCATCCCTCTGGTGCGGAACGAGCCCGAGGAGATCAAGGCGGCGATGTCATGCTGGGCATGGACATCCGATGCCAGCGCCTTCACCTCGGCGATCTTGAACGCAGTTTCCTGGGCGATGGTGATCTCGCCGGAGCGGGAAATCACCAGATGAGTCTCGATTTCGGCGCGGCGGAGGATCTCCAGGAGCCGGATGCCGTAGATAGCGCCGGAAGCGCCGGAAATGCCGACGATTAAAGGAAGGTTGGATGCCATGGGCGGGACCTATCGCAGCGGGTTCATGCTCCGTCGAGAGGATTTTACTGATCCTCCCCATCAGCGCCGCTGATATGGGCCTGGACCAGCCGGGAGGTGGCGGCCAGCGCCGCTCCCAACTCGTCGATCAACAGCGCAGCGGCGGCGCTCATCGGCTGGTCCGGCAGATGGATCGCCACCAGCTGGCGGGTAAGCCTCGGCGTCACGATGCGGTAGGCCTTGAGGGAGCCATCCTGCAGCCGGTGGCTGACGGCGATGCTCGGCAGGATGGTGAACCAGTCCGAGCGAGCGACGAAATCAGCGAGGCCGGGCGGGGAATCGAATTCCAGCATTGGCGCGATCGAGATGCCTTCCGCGGCCAGATGACGCTCCAGCTCGATGCGCAGCCCATGGCGCAGGGAGGGCAGGATGAGCTTGAGGCGCGGGAGATCCTGCATGCGGATCGGCACCGCCACCGGCAGCGGCGTGCCGCTCGCGGCGACCACGACCATCTCCTCATTCATGAGGTGATGGCTGATCAGGCCGAGCTTGCGGTTCGGCTTGTTGATGATAGCGAGGTCGAGCTGCCGGTTCGTCACCCATTCGATGAAGGTGGTGGAATAGCCATCGGCGAGCGAGACCTCGACATCCGGATGCGCGGTGCCGTAGCGGGCCAGCACATCCGGCACCACGCTGCTCGCCAATGAAGAAAGGACGCCGATGCTCACGCGGCCGAAAATAGGGGCGCGGGAGAGCCGTGCCATCTGCTCGCGCGCGGCGGCGAGATCCTGCAGGATGGGTCGGGTCAGGCGGTAGAGGGCGCGCCCCGCCGTGGTCGGTTCCATTGCCTTGGGCGTGCGGTCGAATAGTTTCTGGCCGAGCTCCCGCTCCAGCCTGCCGATCTGCATGCTGAGCGCGGGCTGCACCACGTTCACCCGCTGGGCCGCGCGGGTGACGCTGCCCTCTTCGAACAGGGCGACGAAATAGGAGAGCTGGCGGAGGTCCATCGGTATGTTCAGCCCGTATGATGCCTGCGATCAGCAATCATGATTTTCCATGGCAGGTTTTGGCGCCTAAGGGTGGGGGTCGGAATAGCCGGAGGATGAGGCTGGGCATGCGGTTCGAGAATGGTGACGCCTGGGGAGAAAGGCCGGAGGTGAGAGGCGATCTGGCGCAAGGGGCGGTGATGACGCTGCGGGACTGGCTCGACCGGCTGGCCGCCACCAATCGGCTCAGCGTGATGCAGCCGGGGATCGATCTTGTCCATCAGCTCGCGGCGGTCGCGAACCGGCTCGATGGCAGGACGGCGAGCTTCTTTCCCCATCCCGGCGGCCATTCGGGATCGGTGGTATCGGGGCTGGTTTCCAGCCGCGCGTGGATGGCCGAGGCGCTCGGCGTGCGGCAAAGGGATCTGGTGCGTCAGATGCAGCGCGCGGCGGCGAATCCACTGCCCTGGCGCGAGGTGAGCGATGGCCCGGCGCAGGAGGTGGTGCATCGTGAGAGCATCGATCTCTGCCGGCTGCTGCCGATCCCCACCCATAACGAGCATGACAGCGGGCCTTATATCTCCGCCGGGCTGACCATCGCGCGCGATCCGGAAACCGGGGCGCAGAATGTCTCGATCCACCGCTGCCAGATCAGCGGGCCGGACCGCATCGGCATCCTGCTGCTGCCGCGCCACACCGATCACTTCTTCCGCAAGGCGGAGGCGACGGGCAAGGGGCTGGAGATCGCGCTGGTGGTCGGCGTCGATCCGGCGACGCTGCTTTCCTCCCAGGCCATCGCGCCGCTGGGACAGGACGAGCTGGAGATCGCCGGCGCCTTGCGGGGCCGCGCCCTTGATGTCGTGCGCTGCAGGACCAACGAGGTGCGCGTTCCAGCGGAGGCGGAGATCGTGATCGAGGGGCGCATCCTGCCGCGCACGCGCGAGCCGGAAGGCCCGTTCGGCGAGTTCCCGCAATATTACGGCGAGCGGGCGGACCGCCACGTGTTGCATGTCGAGGCGATCACCCATCGCAGGCAGCCCATCTTCCACACCATCGTCGGCGGCGGGCTCGAGCATCTCCTGCTCGGCGCGATCCCGCGCGAGGGGACGATCCTGGCTGCGCTGCAGCGCAGCTTTCCGGGCGTCGAGGACGTGCACCTCGCGCTCGGCGGCGTGGGGCGCTACCACCTCTACATCAAGCTGCGGAAAACCCAGGAGGGCGAGGGGAAGAACGTCCTGCTCGGCGCCTTCGCCGCGCATTACGACATCAAATACGCGGTGGTGGTCGATACCGATGTGAACATCCACGAGCCGGCGGAGGTGGAATGGGCGGTGGCAACGAGGTTCCAGGCGGATCGCGACCTGATCGTGATCCCGCACAGCCAGGGCTCGAAGCTCGATCCCTCGTCGGATCACGGCGTGGGGGCGAAAATGGGGCTGGACGCGACGATTCCCGTCAGCGCGCCGGGGATGAAGTTCAAGCGCATCGCTGTGCCGGGCGAGGAGGCGGTGGACCTCGACGCGGTGATCGCCCGCGGGGCTGACTGGCGCTGCGCCCTCGGCTGAGCCGGAGCGGGCGCGCCCGCTAGATCGCCTGCGCCATTGCGTCACTGATCTTTTCCGCGATCATGATCGTTGGGATGTTGGTGTTCGCCGTCGGCAGGCGGGGCATCACCGAGGCATCGGCGACCCAGAGATTATCGCTGCCGATCACGCGCCCATCCGGATCGACCACCGCCTCCGGATCGGCCGGATCGCCGAGGCGGCAGGTGCCGGAGGCATGCCAGACGCCGAAGACATTTTGGTGGATGAATGCGTCCAGGGCGCGATCATCCGTCAGTCCCTCAAGCGCGCCGCCGCTCATGAACAGGCCGAGCGCCATCCGGCGCAAGGGGCCAGAGAGGTCGAGCATCCTGCCCAGGGTTTCCGTCCGCCACCCGTTCCAGCGGGACACCCGGCTGAGGCGCTTGATGCGGGGGGAGAAGCCGGCGGGAAACAGATCGCCGGGGGATGGATTGAGTGCCGGGGAGACGATTAGCCGCATCAGAAGCCTTGTGCCGGCGGCGAGGCGGGCGACATCCCTTGCATCGCCCAGCAGGTTGAAGTCCGCGGCGGGGGGCGTCTCGGGGTCGGGCGACACGAGCCTCAGTTCGCCCGCCGAATGCGGCCGGTTGCACCAGAGGAAATAGAGGGCGAGCCGGGCGCCGAGCCCATGCCAGGCGGCGCGGGCCGAGGCGGTGAGGTACATATCCGAGGCCTCGCCGCCCGCCATGCCGGAAGAGAAGCGGAGCGCCATCAGGCTGGCGCGGCGGAAATCCGGCGGCAGGCGCAGTGCCTTCGGCAGATATTGGCAG